>NZ_CAJPJE010000039.1:0-22217 GCF_905369875.1 Actinomyces sp. ICM47 | reverse complement strand
ACGCATCAAAGCCGTGTTCTGGTGGTGCTACACCCACTCAGCCCACCCGCAACCAGCAGCGACAATCCTGGCGACCATGCCCACCGACACATACCTCGAAAACGCCTGGTATCAAGCCTGTCAAACCACCAAGCCACCGCCATCATCCCCGGCTGGGGCGACGCAATCTGCTTCAACGAACTCCACCACACCACCCCCTACCACAACACCTGGGACTAACCCCAGCAACACGAAATGTCCTATAACCCTCATGTCGCGTCGCGTGAGACAGCGCTGTCACAAACTCCCGTTCCGCGGACCCCTTCTGCGGGCACCTCTTGGTGGTGACCATACTGGGTGGCATGAACGCACGAACGATTGTCACCCGTCGCATGTACGGGTCGATTCGTGCCCGAATGTGCAGCTGACGCCGACGTCCGCCATTCCCTAGGCCACGACCCGCCGCCACAACACCAGCTGCACGCACGTGCACTCAGGCGGGACGATGCCGCTACCCGAGAGTTCCACTGTGCCCTTCTCCGACGACGACTACGCCTGTCCCTGCACCCACGACCACGAGCCCACGCTCCTCTCCTTCGAGGTGATGCCCCCGCGCAAGCCCTCGTTGGAAGCCCCCTTCTGGGACACGGTTGATCGCCTCCTCCAGGTTCGCCCGGACTTCATGTCTGTGACCTACGGTGCCGGAGGTAAGGATCGCAACAATGCCCGCTCGACGGTCCAGCGCCTCGTACGAGACACCCCGATCCAGCCGATCGCGCACCTGACCTGCGTCGGCAATTCCACGGCCGAGGTCGTCTCCACCGTGCACGACTACCTGGAGTCGGGCGTACGAACCTTCCTGGCCCTGCGCGGAGACCCGCCGGTCGGGCAGGAGGACTGGGAACCCGGCCCGGGCGGTGTCGCGAGCGCGACGGAGCTCATTCATCTCATCCGCACGGTTGAAAGACGCCGCTGCAATGCACACCCGGGCGAAGCCCTGCGCTCCGCCTTCAAGCCCCTGACCATTGCGGTCGCCGCGTTCCCGGCGGGTAACCCGGCGGCGGGCACGACGCCCCAGCAGGAGGTCGAGCGTCTCCTCGTCAAGCAGGCGGCGGGCGCGTCCTTCGCGATCACGCAGCTGTTCTGGGACGCCGAGGTCTACGCGTCCTTCGTCGAGCGCGCACGTCGCGCTGGCGTCACTATCCCGATTGTTCCCGGCCTGCTGCCAGCCACGGATCCGGCGCGCCTGCGCCGCGTCCAGGACCTCACCGGTATCGAGGTCCCCGAACAGCTTCTGGCGACACTGTCCGGTTTCGAGGAGCAGGAGCGCCGCGACGAGTTCGGCGCGGCCTTCGGATCCCGCCTCATTCACTCCGTCTTGGATGCGGGTGCCCCGGGCGTCCACCTCTACACCTTCAACAAGGCCAAGCCCGTCCTCGACATTCTCGCGCTCATGGGAGTGACGCCGGACCCGCAGTGGTCCCCGGCCTTGCACCCCTTCACGCATCACTGAGCGCACCCCGTCAATCCACCCCGCGGCCGGGTGCGGGCCTCGCCCGCGTGCGCCGCATGAGTAGCACACCCAAGGAGATCACTATGTCCGCTGCCCCCGCGCAGTTCCCCACCGCCACGATTCTGGCCTATCCGCGTATCGGTCGCGGCCGCGAGCTCAAGCGCGCCCTCGAAGCCCGTTGGGCTGGCCGCATCACCGAGGCCGAGCTGCTGAACGCTGCTGATGACCTGCGTAAGGAGAACCTGGCGCGCCTCGTTGAGCTCGGTCTGAACCCCTCTGACGCCTCTCTGGCCGACGCGCCCTCGCTCTACGACCACGTCCTGGACGCCACGATTCTCTTGGGTGCCATCCCGCCGCGTTTCGTCGGTCGGCAGGGCCTCGACCTCTACTTCGCGCTCGCCCGCGGCGACGACAAGGTCGGCCCCGAAGAGATGACGAAGTGGTTCGACACGAACTACCACTACCTCGTCCCCGAGATCGGCCCCGACACGCCGCTGCACTTCGCCGACGACACGGTCGTGCGCCGCTTCGCCGACGCCCGCGAGTGGGGCTACGTGACCCGTCCCGTCCTGGTCGGCCCAGTCACCTACCTAGCCCTGGCCAAGGCCGATCCGGCCACCCCCGATTTCGATCCGCTCACCCGCATCGACGAGGCCGTGGCCGCGTACGCGGATGCGCTGGCCGCTCTGCACGCCGCGGGTGCCCCGTGGGTCCAGCTTGACGAGCCTGCCCTCACCTCCGACAATCTCTCGCGAACACGCGCCGAGCTGGGCGAGCTGGCCGCCCGCGTCTACGAGCGCCTGGCCTCCGCCACCGAGCGTCCCCAGATCCTGCTCACCACGCCCTACGGCGACGCCTCCCACGCGGTTCCCGCCCTTGCCAAGACGGGCGTTGAGGCTCTCCACGTCGACACGCTGCGCGGTTCCCTCCCCGAGGCCGCAGACCTGTCCGACGTCACCCTCGTCGTCGGCGGCGTCGACGGCCGCTACATCTGGCGCGCCGACCTGGCCCAGCTACGCGAGACTCTCAAACGCGCGCAAGCCCTGGGAGCCGCCCGCGTCACCGTCGCCACCTCCAACTCGCTCCAGCACGTGCCCCACGACACCGCGCTCGAGACCTGGGACGACGCGACCCTCAACGAGAACCTGCACGCCTGGCTCGCCTTCGCCGACCAGAAGGTTCTCGAGGTCGTCACCCTGGCCCGCGGCCTGGACGAGGGCTGGGACGCCATCGACGCCGAGGTCGCTGAAGCGACCCGCGTCCTCGAGCAGCGCGCCGCCGCCCCCGGCGTCGTACGCCCCGAGGTCCGCAGCCGTACCACCGCCCTGACAGATACTGACCGCACCCGCGAGCCCTACCTGGAGCGCGAGGCCGCTCAGACCGAGCGCCTGCACCTGCCGCCGCTGCCCACGACGACGATCGGCTCGTTCCCGCAGACCACCGAGATCCGCAAGGCCCGCGCCGCTAACGCGCGCGGTGAACTCTCCGACGCGGACTACCAGGCGCGCATGCGCGAGGAGATCGCATCCGTCATCACCCTGCAGGAGGAGCTGGGCCTGGACGTCCTCGTCCACGGCGAAGCCGAGCGTAACGACATGGTCCAGTACTTCGCCGAGCTGCTCGACGGCTTCGCAGCCACGCGCAACGGCTGGGTGCAGTCCTACGGCTCGCGCTGCACGCGCCCGTCGATCCTGTGGGGCGACGTCTCGCGCCCCGCGCCCATGACCGTGGGATGGACCACCTACGCCCAGTCGCTGACCGACAAGCCCGTCAAGGGCATGCTCACCGGCCCCGTCACGATCATCGCGTGGTCCTTCCCGCGCAACGACCTGGCCCTGGGAGAGATTGCCGACCAGATCGGTCTGGCCCTGCGCGACGAGGTGTCCGACCTGGAGGCCGCCGGTATCGCCGCCATTCAGGTCGACGAACCTGCCCTGCGCGAGCTCCTGCCCCTGGATGCTGACCGCCACGCTGACTACCTGAACTGGTCCGTGGGATCCTTCCGCCTGGCCACCTCCTCGGTGCGCCCGGACACTCAGATCCACACGCACCTGTGTTACTCCGAGTTCGGCCAGATCATCGACGCCATCAAGGGCCTGGACGCCGATGTGACGTCCATCGAGGCAGCGCGCTCCAAGATGGAGGTCGTCCCCGAACTGGCCGAGGCTGGTTTCGACCACGGCATTGGTCCCGGCGTGTGGGACATCCATGCCCCCCGCGTTCCCAGCACCGAGGAACTCGTTGAGCTCATCGGCCTGGCCGCTGACGCCGTGCCGGTCTCGCGACTGTGGGTGAACCCCGACTGCGGCCTGAAGACCCGCGGCTACGAGGAAACGAAGGCGTCGCTGGACAATCTTGTCTCCGCTACTCGACAAGTGCGTGCCCAGCGCGGCCTGGAGGCCTGAAAAGTCCTCAAGGCACTAGGACGTGGGCGGGACCGGTTGGTCCCGCCCACGTCCGTATCCGCTGATCCCACGTGCTGTACGTCGGCGACACTGCCATGGAGGAACGCGTGCGTCCACGGCGCAGACAACGTTGTTACACAATCTCATGGTGTGGACTTGATGTTGCTCGGAAGGAATCCGTCCGACAGACTAGAGCCATGACGACCTTCGCGAACCCCATGTGCTGCCCCTCCGGCGGCATGATGTCGCGAATGTGTATGTGATTGACGCCCCAGATACCCCTGTCAATCACCGCCGCAGTGATATACCCACGCCGATAGTGGGAGTGCGGCCCCGAAGAATCGGATACACCCATGACCCTCGTCAATACCTCTGTCGCCCCCGCCCGCGCCGCCAACGACACCCCCACTTCCTACGAGGAATTCCTTGACGTTCTCGCTGGGCTGCGACTGAGCTCCTCCCGCATCGACATTGACATCGACCGCGGACAGGTCACCCTCGACGGACGCGACGCAGGCCTGTCCGCCAAGGAACACGACCTCCTGGCCCACCTGGCCGCCAACGCCGACCGTGCCGTCACCCGCGACGAACTCTTCGCTTCCGTGTGGGCGCACGCAGAACTCGGCTCCGACTCCCGTACCGTGGATGCTCACATCCGCCGCCTGCGTAAGAAGCTCTCCATCCTGCCCGACCTGATCTCCACGGTTCGCGGCGCAGGCTACCGCTTCAACTCCACGCCTGCCGTCCGCGTGCGCGTCACCCGCCCCGTCACCCTCGCTGCCTGACACCCCTCGCGACGGCCCTTGCCGTCACCCCAGCTGCGCCACCGCGCGCGTGAGGCAATCGACCATCCCAGGCGGCTCCCCACCCAGCAACGAGTCCTGGGACAGACACAAGAAGAGAGGGGCCACGGCCTCGTTCGGTGAAACCGCGCCCCTCTCGTGCTGTGCGTGCCTCTTAGATCACGAGCCGCGTAATCTCCGAATCCAGTGGCAGTTCCTCCACGTGCAGAGGAGAAGCCTCCATGCGGTGACGCAACCCGTTGATATCATCCGGGTTCGTCAGATCGATACCTACGAGGGCGGGACCGAGTTCGCGGTTGTTCTTCTTCGTGTACTCGAAGTGCACGATATCGTCCGCGGGTCCTAGTACATCCTCCAGGAACATGCGCAGCATACCCGGCTGCTGCGGGAACGTCACGAGGAAGTAGTGACGCAGGCCCTCATGGCGCAGCGAGCGCTCCATGACCTCCGCGTAACGCGTCAGGTCGTTATTACCGCCCGACACGACGCACACGATCGCGCCGTCGGAGCGGCCCAGCAGGGCCTTGCGATCCGCGGGATCGGTCAGGTATACGTGCGCAGCCGTGGACGCGAGCGCGCCAGCGGGTTCAGCGATGACGCCGTCCGACTGGTAGAGCTCCAGCATCTCCGTGCACACTGCGCCCTCGGGCACAACCAGCACGCAATCAACGAACTGGGAAGCGATGTGGAAGGGAAGCGCTCCAGCACGGCCAACAGCCGTACCGTCCACGAAAGGATCGACCTTCGCCAGTGATATCGGCTGACCGGCCTCCAGTGCCGCGTGCATCGACGCCGCGCCCGCGGGCTCCACACCGATGATTCTGACCTCCGGGCGGTTCGCGCGCAGCCACGTCGCAATGCCCGCCACGAGGCCGCCGCCGCCCACGGGGATCAGCACAGCGGACGTGTTTTCAGGCATCTGTTCCTCAAGCTCGACACCGATCGTGCCCTGTCCAGCGATGGTGTAGGGATCGTCGTAGGGATGCACGTACGTGCGGCCCGTCGCGCGCGCTGCCTCCTGGGCCAGCGCATTCGCGCGGTCAAACGTGCCATCCACGATGACCTGCTCGACCCACGTGCCGCCAATCGTCGCGATGCGGCGGCGCTTCTGACGGGGCGTGTTCGACGGCAAGTAAATGGTTCCGCGCACGCCCAGGTGAGCGCACGCGTAGGCGAGGCCCTGGGCGTGGTTACCGGCCGACGCACACACGACGCCACGCTCGCGCTCGGCGGGGGACAGTAGCGACATACGTGCATACGCGCCGCGCACCTTGAAGGAACGGCACTTCTGCTGATCCTCACGTTTGAGCAGAATATCGACGCCAGCCTCGGCGGACAGGCGTTCCGAGCGCTCCAGGTTCGTGCGAACGGCCACCCCTTCGAGAGCGGATGCGGCTTGACGGATGTCCTTGGGCGTGGTCACGTGAGAACTAGCGGACATGAAAACTCCTTTCAATACCCTTCCAGTGTAGTAGTGGCCACCGCCCGAGCGACCCAGCCAACCGTATGACGAGGAGCGCACTAACATAGTGGGCGTGAAAACTCTGAAAGATCCCCTGGTCTGGATCGACTGCGAAATGACCGGCCTGGACGTCGAGCGTGACGCCCTCATCGAGGTGGCCGTCGTCGTCACCGATGGCGACTTGACTATCGTTGACCCCGGCATGGATGTTCTCATCACGCCGCCTGCAGGCGCGTTGGAGAACATGAACGACTTTGTGCGTCACATGCACACCTCCTCCGGTCTGCTGGAGGAGCTCAAGACTGACGCTGTGTCGATGGAGGAAGCGACTGAGCAGGTCCTGTCGTACATCAAGCGTTTCGTGCCCCAGGAAGGTAAAGCCCTCCTGGCCGGCAACTCGGTGGGTACCGACAAGATGTTCCTTGAGGCCAACATGCCCTCGGTCATCAACCACCTGCACTATCGCCTGGTGGACGTCTCTTCCATTAAGGAGCTGGCGAAGCGCTGGTACCGCGCTGCCTTTAGTGAATCGCCTGAGAAGCACGGCGGTCACCGCGCGCTGGCGGACATCCTGGAGTCCATCCAGGAGCTGGAGTACTACCGCCGCGTGCTGTTCCCGTCCGAGCCGGTGACGACGGAGCGGGCGCGTGAGGTGGCGCGCGAGGTCGTTGCCCTCGGTATTCCCACCATGGGCGAGCAGGCCGAGGCCTGATTTCTGCTCCTTTTCGCGAAAGGCGGCACCCCGGTAGGGGAGTGCCGCCTTTCGCGTATATGTGCGGTGTCGTTCCATCCACAGGGGGTGCGCTCGTGTCGGGCGTATCCACAGCTGGATGTCTTGTGTCGCGCCCATCCACAGGTCTCGCCAGCGCGCTTGAAAGGTGAGGGAGGACGGGGGTTTCCTGGATGCATCCGGCGCTCGCCGGGCAGTATCGGAAAGGGATGCAATGATGCAGGATATTTCGACGACCCTCAAGGGGCGTATCGGCTCTGTCCCGACGATGAAACACATCAAGGGCGATACGTGCGTGACAACATTCCGTCTGGCGATTCCCCGCTGGCGTTTCACGGTCGACGCGCGCACGGGCAACGCCTCCTATGTGGAGGACGGAGCGTACTGGTACACGATTGAAACGTGGGACAAGCTGGCCGACAACGTGGTTCGCTGCTGTTGTAAGGGCGACCCGGTGATTGTGGTCGCCCGGCCTGTCCCGAATGCCTGGGTGGACGCGAATGGACAGATTCGCTCCTCCATCGTGTTTCGCGCCAGCGCGGTCGGGCACGACATGGCGAAGGGCACGTCGCGTTACACGAAGAACGGTGCTCATAGCGTGGAAGAACCGGCGGGCGGCAGCCCGGATGATCCCTTTTCGACGAGGCCTGGGCAGCCTCCGCACGGTCAGTGCGCTGAGGCGGCGGCGGGCAGCGTCGCCCCCATGCCGGTGGGAGAAGCTCCGGGGGAGGGTGCGCTCGGGGTGGTGGGCGCGGAGCCGCAGCGTGCCTTCGCGGCCGCTGAAGGTTCGGTCCATGCGCCGACCGACGACACGTACGATATCACGGACTGGGCGTCGCGAGGCACGCCGGATGCCCACTCCCCGCAGCTGCGCGATGGATGCGCGCCTGTCGGTCAGGCCCCGCATACGCACGACGGGTCCGAGGAACATTCCTCGGACCCGTGTGTGGGGGTGTCCCGTTTCGACTATTCGGCGGTGGAAGGAACTCAGGAAGCCCCGGAAGATCCGGAGGAACCTGAGTCGCTCGACGATCTCTAGGCGGGCGCGTCCGCGATGATCACCTGGGCGATGGCGCACGGCCCGTCGTGGCTGACTGAGACGAGCACCCTCCAGGATGAGGAGGGCCCCAGCGATTTCTCGCACGCAGCCGCGACGTGTCCGTGCAACGCGATAGAGGGGCGGTTCCACTCGTCGTGGGTGACCTCGATCTCGCGCCAGTCGACGGCGTCGCCCCCGATAAGGGGAGGAGTACCGAAGAGGGCGCACGA
The DNA here is from genome assembly GCF_905369875.1 of Actinomyces sp. ICM47. Taxonomy (NCBI): domain Bacteria; kingdom Bacillati; phylum Actinomycetota; class Actinomycetes; order Actinomycetales; family Actinomycetaceae; genus Actinomyces; species Actinomyces sp. ICM47. The sequence continues at coordinate 14,056 of NZ_CAJPJE010000039.1, read as the reverse complement.
CCAGGCCTTGATGAAAGCTTCCTTCGCGGCCCACAGCCCGCCCGCGTGGCGGGCCACGGCCTCCTCGAAGCGGGCGGAACCGGGCTGAGCACCGGAGGCGGCGGCTGCGCGGGCGCGGACCCGGCGGGCCTCCCTGGGCGTGAGCACTCCCGCCAGGAAGGCCGATCCCGGCTCCCGCACCTGAGCGGCAAACTCAGGGAGGGAGACCAGGTCAACGCCGAGTCCGCGCATCGCTCACTTGCCTTCCGGCAGGTGGTAGAAGCCGTCCGCGCCGAGGCGTGCACTCGGATCCAGCAGGATCGCGGCCTCCACCTCGTGCGCGTCACCTGCAGCGCCGGCAGTCGGGTCGTCGGGCAGGCGACGACCCTCCACCGAGGTGAACAGCGGGGCGTGGCCCAGCATGCCCATCTCGATGTGACGCTGGCCGTTGCGCAGACGACGGTCGGAGGCAGCGCGCCACGCGTCGAGGGCCTCGCGTCCGACCTCGCGCTCCACGATTGCCTCGAAGGCGGCCGGGTTAACCAGCGCCAGGAAGCCTGAGACGTGGCCGAAGCCGAGCGAGGTCGCGAACGCCGCGCGCACCGGTCCACGCGAGGACAGGTTGAGCGGGGACCGCAGCCACACGAGCGGGCCGTACTGCTCCATCGCGTCGTCGACGCAGTCCAGCGCGACGTTCGCGGGGATCAGGCCCGTGCGGAACACGTCGATAATGCCACCGACCTGGAACACGCAGGCGCCGCCCTTCGCGTGACCCGTGAGGGTCTTCTGCGAGATGACAAGCAGCGGGTTACCGGGGGTGCGGCCCAGCGCCATGCCGACGCGGGTGTGCAGATCCGACTCGTTCGGGTCGTTCGCATTCGTGGACGTGTCGTGCTTGGACACGAAGGCCACGTCGTCGATACCCACGCCGAGCTCTGCGAGGTTGCGAGCGATGACCGAGTCACGCCCGCCGCGCGCCACCGCGAGGGCACCCAGGCCGGGGGCCGGGATCGAGGTGTGCGCGCCGTCGCTGAATGTCTGTGCGTGTGCGACGACCGCCAGGACCGGCAGGCCCATCTCGAGGGCCACCGAGCCACGGGTCAGCAGCACGGTGCCACCACCCTGCGCCTCGACGAAGCCACCGCGACGGCGGTCGTTGGCGCGCGAGACGAAGCGCGAGGAGATGCCGCGAGCGAGCAACTCGTTCGAGTTCGCCGTCGCGTTCATCGCGCCGAAGCCCACGATCGACTCGACCTGAATGTCGTCGATGGCGCCGGCCACGACAAAGTCAGCCTTACCGGCCTTGATCTTGTCGACGCCCTCCTCGATGGACACCGCGGCGGTTGCGCAGGCACCGACTGGGTTGATCATCGAGCCGTAGCCGCCCACGTAGGACTGCATCGTGTGCGCAGCCACGACGTTGGGCAGGGTCTCCTGCAGGATGTCCTGCGGGTAGTCCTCGCCCAGGAAGCGGTCGACGAACAGCTTGTGCATCGAACGCATGCCACCGAAGCCGGTGCCCTGCGTGGAGGCAACGGTCGCCGGGTGGACGACGCGCAGCAGCTCGGCGGGGCTGAAGCCAGCGGACACGAACGCGTCGACGGCGGAGACCAGGTTCCACACGGCGATCGGGTCGATCGAGTCCAGCATCGAGGCCGGGATACCCCAGCGGGCCGGATCGAAGTCCGTCGGGAACAGGCCACCGATGCGGCGGTTAAGGGTCGCGCGACGAGGCACACGCACCTGGGCGCCGGACTTGCGGGTCACCTGCCACTCACCGAACGCGGTCTGTTCGACCACGGTGAACTGCGGGTCGGCTTCGGCGTAGGAGCGGGCCTCGGCCTCATCCTCGACCGTGAACGTGATGTCACGATCCAGGAAGACCATGGCCGACTCGGGCGTGTAGCCGTCGTGCAGCGGGCCGTCGTCGTGGAAGAAGCGCACGCCGGAGCGGGCCACGACCTCGTCGCGGTAGCGATCGAAGATCTCCGACTCGGGGACCAGCTGGTCGTCCTTGTCGTACCAGCCACCCACCGGGGTGTCCGACCAGGTCAGCAGGCCGGTCATCCACGCCAGCTCGAGCACGCCCGCAGGGGTGAGCTCGACGGTGCCGTCGGTGTGGATACCGAGCTCGGCCTGCACGCGGGTACGAGCGCTGCCCCACGGGCCGACCTCGCCGTGACCGACGATGACGACCGTGTCGGCCAGCGACGCGGTGGTGTGACCCCACTGCGACGGGTCGACGTGGGGGACGGCGACCTGGGAGGGCGAGGGCAGCGCGGAGACGGTCGCGACCGGCTCGGTGGCTTCAGTCTCGGGAGCTGTGACCTCCACCTGGGCGCGCAGCGCGCGCAGGTCGATGGAGGAGTCCAGGCCGCCGGTCAGGTCGGCGTCCACAGGAGCGGTGGCAGCCTGAGCGCGAACCTCGGCGCTCGACAGCTTCAGCAGCTGCTGCGCCATTTCCTCGGTCGACCACGTGCGCACGCCCGCAGCCTCGACGGCGGCGACCATCGGGTCGTTGCCGCCCATGAGACCGGTGCCGCGCACCCAACCGATGCGGGGGTGAGCAATAGAGACGCGCGAACCCCAGATCGGCTCGGCTGCCCAGCGGGTCGCAATCGCGTCGAAGGAGGCTTTGGCCTCGGCGTAGGCACCGTCGCCGCCGAAGATGCCGCGGTTCGGGGAACCGGGCAGCACGACGTGCAGGCGGTGGTCGGCATGCGTGTCGGACCCGATTGCGCACAGGCCAGCGATGGAGCGCTCGACGCTCCACAGCAGCAGACGCATCTGGTTCTCCGAGGCCGGGCCAGCGTCAGCCAGCGTGCCGGAGACGCGCGGGGCCGCGAAGGGGTAGAACAGCGTCGGGACCAGGGCTTCCTTGGTCACCTTCACGTCGGCACCCACGGACTTGGTCTGCTCGGTGCCGATCCACTCCACGAGCGCGTCCACGTCGCGGTAGGAAGCCAGGTTCGCGGGAACCAGCCACAGCTTCGCACCGCCCGCAGCGTGCGTGCGGTACAGCTCCTTGGCGAAGGCCAGGCGCGAGGCGGAAATCGACGAGGAGGTCGCGATGACGGTCGCGCCACCGGCGAGCAGGCCGCCCACAACCGCGCCGCCAATGGAGGCGGGGGTCATGCCGGTCACCACGGCGACGTCATTCGCGTAGGGCAGGTCCTCGGAGGACGCCAGAGCGTCGGATGCGATCTGCTCCAGGCGAGCGGCGCGCTCGTGATCGCCCTCGGTACGCAGGCGGTTCGCCCAGTACGAGGCCTGATCGGCCACGGCGCGGCCCGTGCCCACGAAGGACGCTCCCTCGGCGAGGGTGCCTTCGGCGACGTAGCGGGCGACGTCTTCACGTGCGGAGGCCCAGCGGTCGTCCAGGAGGACGGCGCGTGCGGCGTCGAAGCGAGGCTCGACCAGGTCAACCCAGCCCGACTCCAGCTCGGCGGCCACGGCATCGATGACGCGCGCGTCATCGGAGGAATCCTCGCCGGTGGGGGCGGGAGCGTTCAGACCCAGCTCGGACAGGATCGTGCGAGCGGTCTTGGCCAGGACGCCGTCCTCACCCGTCACGGACGCGGCGTAGGCATCCAGCGCGGCGGAGTCGACGACGCCGCCGGCGGAGCCGCCTGCGCTGGGCAGGGACACGGCGATGCCTTCGCGGGCCGCGACGGCCGCCACGGCCGCGTCGATGAGGGCATCGACGCCTGCGGCGTTCGTCGGGGCGTCCAGTGGCAGGGTCGCCAGGTCGCCGTCGCGGGTCGAGGCGCCCTCACGGGTGCCCAGGACGATCTCAGCGGTGACGTGCTGGGCCCAGCCGGCACCCAGCTGCCACGTGCCCGTGACACGCTCGGCAATGCGGTTCACCTTGACGCCGGCGGCACCGAACAGCTTGCGTGTGCGCTCCTTGACGGCCTCGGCCAGGACCGGGCCGAAGGGCTTGTAGCCCTTGGCGGCCTTGTCGACGGTCGCGGAGAGCGTGGCCACGTCGGCTTCGCCGGCACCGTCGATGGAGTTCAGGCCCAGCTCGGAGGACATGTCCATGAGCAGCTGGTTGCGACGCGAGGAGACGCCGTTGGTCAGCGACTCGGTCGTGTCCGTGGCGCCGACCTCGTCGATGCGGATCTTCGCGGACAGCGCCAGCAGGGCGCGAATCGCGGAGGACGCCGTGAAGGGCAGATCCGCGACGTCGGCGCCCGAAGGACCACCGGTCGCAGCCACGGGGGCGGGGGCCGGAGCGGCCTCGGTCGCGGGGGCGGCGGGAGCGGGCATGGGAGCAGCCTCGGCGGCGGCAGCATCCGGGGTGATCTCCTCGTCGTCCTCGTCCTCAATCACGGCGACATCGGTCGCGTAGACGCGAGACTCGTCGCGCTGAACGTTGAAGACATCCACACGCGAGAGCGCGAACTCGGGGGCGAGCAGAGTACGGGCAGCCAGGTTGGCCAGAGTCGGGGCGGCACCGAGGCCCACCTCGATAACCTGATCGACACCCAGGCCAGCGACGCCGGGGGCGGCCTCTTCGGTCGAGAGCAGCACGCGCTGCGTCTCGATCCAGCGCACCGGGGAGGCGAACTGCCAGCACAGCAGCTCGATGAGCAGCGTGCGGGTCAAGGCACCCGGGTTGGCCAGGGCCGCGTCCCACGCGCCGGGAACCTCAAGCAGCTCGCGCACCGTCTCGGAGGGAACCACGTCGAGGATGGACTGAGCGAACTCGCGGGTGAGTTCGAAGGGACGGGCCACCAGGTTGGGGATGTAGCGGCCCACGAGCTTCGCGGGATCAATTTCGGCCGGGATGCGTTCGTCGATCTTCGTGCGGAAGTCCGCCACACCGCTGCGCAGGACGGTGGAGTGGAAGGGCACGTCGATGCCGGGAACGTACATGAAGGGACGCTTGCCGCCGCGCTCGGCGGCGCGCTTGGTGGCGTCCTCCTCGAGGGCCTTCAGGCCCGCGACCGTACCGGCGACCGCGTACTGTGCACCGGCCAGGTTGAAGTTCACGATCTGGAGGAACTCACCCGAGGCCTGAGCGATCGACTCGACGTATTCCACGACGTGAGCGTCGTCGACGCCGAACTGGTTGGGACGCAGGGCACCCATGCGGTAGTTCGAACGGCCATTCTCATCGCGGGGCACGAGCGAGTGCATCGTGGAACCACGCTGGAAGACCAGGTCGAGGACGATCTCGAGCGGGAAGACCTCGGCGTATGCCGCCAGCGCGTCGTACTCGCCGAGGGAGTGACCGGCGAAGGCAGCGCCGGGGACCAGGACGCCCTCTTCGCGCATGCGGGCCGTCTGGCCAATCGCCAGGGTCGCGAGCGCGACCTGCGTGAACTGGGTGAGGTTCAGGACGCCCTCGGGGTGACGGTAGGTCACGCCGCGCGCCACGATCTCGGTCGGGTTGTCGCGCACGATCGCCAGGATGGAGAAGCCCATCGCGGAGCGGGTGTGCGCGTCGGCGCGGCGCCAGACCTCGTCCACGGCCTTGGACTTGGTGCGCTTGTCCAGGCCCATGCCAGCGCTTTGGATGCCCTGGCCGGGGTAGACGTAGGCGACCTTCGGTGCGAAGGTGTAGGCCGATGCGCGCGAGACGACCTGCTTGTTGATGCGGCAGGTGACCTCAAGGGACAGGCCGCCGCCGACAACACGACCCACGCGCTCCACGGTGATCTCGACCTCGTCGTTCAGGTCGACGGTGCCGTACATGTAGTACGTCCAGCCCGCGATCTGGGCACCGCCCTGACCGGCGACGACGGCCTCGGCGGCGTGCTGAGCGGTGGCCGACAGCCACATGCCGTGCACGAGCGGGGCGTCCATCCCAGCGACCTTGGCGGCCGCGTAGGAGGTGTGGATCGGGTTGTAGTCACCCGAGACAATCGCGAAGGGTGTCATGTCGTCGGGAGCCTTGACACTCACGCGGCGCAGGACCGAGCGGGGCGTGTCAACGACCTCGACCTTGGCACCGCCGAAGGGCGCAGCCTCGGAGGGCGCGCGGTTGCCGGTGGCGCGACCGCGGATCGCGAAGCGCTCCTGCGTGGAGCCCACGTGCTCGCCGTTGGCATTGAGGTCGAGAGCGACTGTGACGATACGTCCGGAGGATGACTCATCAACGGCGGCCACGTGGCTGGTCACGTCAATCGTGGTGATACCGCGCTCAAGCATCTGCTCGGGCGTGTACTCCAGGGTGATCGAGTGATCGAGGTGGACGGCGTTGAGCAGGCCCTCAATGACCGGGTAGTCGTTGTGAATGGCCGAACCCAGGGCCGCGTAGATCGCGGGCCAAGCGGGGCCGAGCAGGGCATCGGGTGCCCACGCAGCCAGCTCGTAGTTGGCGGGCAGCGCAGTGCCCGTGGCCTCGGCGTGGTCGAAGCCGAGGGTGGGGGCCAGCGTGAAGGAGTAGTGGGCCTCGCCGAAGACCGACTTGCTGGAGGGAACCATCACGGGCAACGCGTTCACGGTGTCACCCGCGACGGACACGGAGGTCACGCCGGCGGTGGCCGCGAGCATCGCGTACATGTGCTGGGGCAGCTTGGCCTCGTCGATGACGGGGACCGCGCCGTCTTCACCGGAGATAACCAGCGGGAAGATAAGCTCGCGCACCGCGTGCTTCTCGGCACCACGAGGGTCGCGATCCCACGCAGTGTCCAGGTGGATAACCATGTCCACGCCGGTCTCGGTCGGAATCAGGGAGACGCGCTCCTCATCAAGGATGGAAGCCGGGTTGGTCATGAGGTGACCCGTCCACGAGATGAAGGGGACCTTACGCAGCCATTCCTCGCGGGTGGCGGCCGGCTTGCCGTTGCCCAGGCGAGAAGCGACCGGGGTCGCCACCACGCCGGAGTCGGCCAGGCGAGAAGCAGCGGCGGCCTCGAAGCGACCCAGGAGGGAGGCGACGGGTTCATCGACGCGGTCGATGCCAGCCACGGAGACGGGGCCGGGGATGATACGGACCTGGTCGGCGCTGTAGCGCTCGTCCTGCGCCTGCCACAGGCAGTCCTGGCCCCACCAGCGGATGAGGTCGTCGTCCAGGATCGGGACGAAGGGCATCGGCTTGGGGTAGGAGCGGCACAGGGCCGGGAACCACGCGGCGTCGATGGGGGTGACGTGGGTGGTCGCGGCGTTCGGGTAGGCGGCCAGCAGACGGTCGGCGGCGGCGTGTGCGTCGGCGACGTCTTCGACGGTCGGGAAGAGTGTCTCGACCTCGCCGTGGTCCACGGGGGCCAGGCGCGCCTCGACGCGCTGGAGCAGGTCGTGGTAGCGGATCTGCCACGTGGGATCAACCCACGGGTAGGACAGCTCGGCGAAGTGGCGCACCCAGGCCTCGTAGGTCATGTCTTCGAGGTCACCGAAGTAGGGCTTGGCCGTGTGGGAGAGAATTTCGACGATTTCGTCCTTGCGGGCGCGCACCTGGGTGCCGTCGGAGCCGATCTCGGCGATGATGCGAGCGGCAGCTGCCGCGGCGTTGGAGACTTCGTGCATGTCGGCGCGCAGGTGGGACAAACCAGAGGTCATGCCGCCGCGGGTCACACCCTCGCCGACCCAGCCGCCGAGTTCGTCGTTGTCGGGCACGCCCGGCGTGGCGACGAGGAGTTCCTTGACGGCTTTGGTGGTGTGCGCTTCCTTCGTGGTCATCGCAGCGGTGCCCACGAGGACGCCATCGACGGGCATCGGCGGGCGACCGTAGCGGACCGACCAGTCGCCGGTCAGGAAATCAGCGGCGCGCTCGGGGGTGCCGATGCCGCCGCCCACGGTCAGGACGATGTTGGACTGGGCGCGCAGCTGGGCGTAGGTGGCCAGCAAAAGGTCGGACAGGTCCTCCCAGGAGTGGTGGCCGCCGGAGTGGCCGTCTTCGACCTGGACGATGACCTTGATCGGGTCGGCTTCGCGGGCGATCGCGATGACTTTGCGGATCTGGTCGACCGTGCCGGGCTTGAAGGCCACGTAGGGGAAGCCGTCGGCGCGCAGCTGCTCAATGAGAGCCAGGGCTTCGTCCTGCTCGGGGATACCCGCGGAGACGACGACACCGTCGATGGGGGCACCGGACGCGCGCGAACGCGACACGATGCGCGCCTGGCCGAACTGGAGGTTCCACAGGTAGCGGTCCAGGAACATGGAGTTGAACTCGGCGGTGTGGCCGGGGCGCAGCTGGGCGCGCAGGCCCGCGAGGTTCTCGTTGTAGACCTCTTCGGTGACCTGGCCGCCGCCCGCCATCTCAGCCCAGAAGCCGGCGTTCGCGGCTGCCGCGACGATCTCGGGGTCCACGGTCGTGGGGGTCATGCCGGCCAGCAGGACGGGGGAGCGACCGGTCAGGCGCGAGAAAGCGGTGTCAACGACGGTCTTGCCGTTGGGAAGGGTGACGAGGCCGGGGCGCAGGTGTGACCAGTCGGTGCCGGGTTCGGGGGTCCAGCCAGGGGTCGCGGCCTTGTCGCGGTCGGAGGCGGTACCGGCGGCGACGACGCCGATGCCGGTACCCTCAACGAGGGCACGGGTCATACGAACCGTCGTGGCACCGGGACCCATGTCAACGATCCACGTGGCACCGGATTCGGCGGCGGCGCTGATCTGCGTGGGCCAGTCCACGGGAGTCGTGAGCACGGCGGCAGCGAGGGAGTGGGCGAGCGCGGCGTTAATGCCGCACTGGGCGGCCCACTCGTCCACGAGGGCGAGGGCATCGGCGAGCATGGGGGAGTGGAAAGGCACGTAAACCGGCAGGTATTCGCACACGGGGGTTAGCGGGCGACCGCCGCGCTCGTGAGCGTCGTGCGCTGCCTTATCGGCGGCGGCCACGCGCTCGATGGCGGCAACCAGGGACGCCAGGTCATTCGGTGCACCCGAGACCACGTGCGTGTCGGTGTCGTTGCGCAGCGCGATCGACAATGGGTGCGAGGTAGAGGGCAGGGAGTCAACGATGCGGGTCAGCAGCGCGTCGGACACGCCACGCACGGACACCATGTAGGTCGCGTCCCCGGCGTGCGGGGCGCGCGCACGACGCGTCACGCGGGCGGCGGCCGCACCGATCAGGCGAGCAAGCGCGAACACAGACGCAGCCCGGGCCTCGTCCCCGGCGATCCAGGCGCGCGCGATCTCCACGCCGAGCACACCCTGCGAGTGACCCTCGAAAGCGGTGGGCTGGTTGCCCATGATGTTCAGGCCCGCGCGCGTCAGGTCGATGAGCGCGCCCAGCTGGGCGGCGACGATACCCGGAACGGACAGGGCGGCCTCGTCAGGACCGGCAACCTCGCGGGTCACGGCCACCTCACCATCGGGAGCGGGCAGAGTGAAGGGGAGAACCGACACGGACTGCGTGGCCAGCGAGCGGCGCACGGGGGAGAGCACCTTGTCCGAGGCCTCGATGACGCCCGCGACGATCGCCGCGATCTCCGGGTCGTGGGCAATCTCGTCGAGCGCAGCGCGCCACGGGGTCGCCTGACCAGCGAAGGTCAGCGCGTAGGGGGTCTCATTCAGAGAGGACACAAACGACATGTTCATTCTTTCAATCGGGGACAATACTTCTCAAACGACGCCGGTCACAGGGGACCGTTGTCGTGACGCTTCACATGGGGGGCACGCTGATCCTTGGTGGCCAGCAGATGCAGGGAATCGATGATGGTCTGACGGGTGTCTGCTGGAGCGATGATGCCGTCAAGCTGACCCGAGGCCACGGACACCTCCGGGTTGACGGTCTCATCCTCGTAGCGCGCCACAAGATCAGCCTTCGTCTCGTCGAAGGTCCCGTCCTCGCGGGCGGCGGCCAGCTCGCGGCGGTACATGATCGAGGCCGCGCCCTCGGCACCCATGACGGCAATCTGCGCGTCGGGCCACGCGAACGCTAGATCCGCGCCAATCGACTTCGATCCCATCACGATGTACGCACCGCCGTAGGCCTTACGCAGGATGACGGTCACCATTGGGACGGTCGCGTTCGCGTAGGCAACGATCACCTTCGCGCCGCGGCGGATGATGCCCGCCTGCTCCTGCTCGGTGCCCGGACGGTAACCCGGGACATCCACAAAGGTCACGATCGGCAGACCGAAGGCGTCGCAGAAACGCACGAAACGCGCTGCCTTCTCCGAAGCATCCACGTCCAGGGTGCCCGCGTCGTTCATCGGCTGGTTCGCCACGATGCCCACCGACTGCCCGTCCACGCACGCGAAACCAATCGTCACGTTGGGGGCGAACAGATCCTGGATCTCTACGTACTCGCCATGGTCCACGAGCGCGCGCACGACGTCACGCACGTCGTAGGGCTGACGTGCCGAGGTCGGCACCAGGTCCGCGACCGCACGGGCCGCGTCCTCGTCCTCGGCATTGGGAACGTACTCGTACTTGGGGGGCGCAACCTCGCACGAAGACGGCAGGTAGTCGAGCAGCGAGCGCACGTAGTCGATCGCCTCTTCTTCCGTGTCAGCCATGTGGTGGGCCACGCCAGACTGGAAGTTGTGGATCGTCGCGCCACCCAGCTCATCAAGCGTGACCTTCTCACCCGTCGTCGCGGCGACGACATCCGGGCCAGTCACAAACATATGCGAGTTCTCGCGCGTCATTACAATGAAATCGGTCAAAGCCGGCTGGTAGACCGCACCGCCCGCGCAGGGACCCAGAATGATCGAAATCTGGGGAACCAGACCCGAGGCCTCACACGTCTTCTTGAAGATGCGGCCGTACTGGGCGAGCGCGACGATACCTTCCTGGATACGGGCACCACCCGAATCCTGAATGCCGACAATCGGAATACGCATCCGAATACCCCGGTCAATGAGATCGACGATCTTGTCGCCCTCCACCTTGCCGAGCGTCCCACCCAGCACCGAGAAATCCTGCGCGTACGCGGCGACCATACGGCCCTGCACACGACCGTACCCGGCAGCGACAGCCGAACCAACGCGCCCCGCACGAACGGACCCGCCAATGAACTGGCCGACCTCGTGCCACACTCCGTCGTCAAAGAACAGCGCAAGGCGCTCGCGGGCCGTCAGCTTCTGCTTGGCGTGCTGACGCTGGGCGGCCTTTTCCTCGGCCGCCTTGGCGATCTCTTCCTGGGCCTGGATGAACCCTTCGCGCGTGAACCGGTTGGGGGTGGTCATTGCGCCTCCTCTTCAGTGGCGATGTGTGCGATGCGGGTACCCGCGGTCACGGTGTCACCCTGCTTGATGGACAGGGACGTAACAGTGCCCGCGCGGGGAGCCAGCAGCGGCTTCTCCATCTTCATGGCCTCCAGAACGGCTACGAGCTGGCCTTCCTCCACCTGATCACCGTCAGCGACGGCCAGGGCGACGACGATGGCCTGCATGGGGGCGACGATGTCGCCGGGGGCACCCTGGTGGGACCCCGCTTGGTGCGTGGAGGTTGCGGTGCGGCGCGAGGCCGAGCGCAGCGGCTGCGGCGGACGAGGGGTTGCAGCAGACGGCGCGTTGAACATGCCGGCGGGCAGGGTCAGGGACACGCGGCGACCATCCAGCTCGATGATGTAGGTCTGGCGCGGCAGATCCGCGGTGGACGAGGCCTCGGCGGGGACAGCCAGATCCGAGTAGTCGTGCTGGGGCATGAACGTCGTCTCGAACCAGCGGGTGGAGACGTTGAAGCCGCCGACGCCGCAGAAGTCGGGGTCGTTGATGATGTCCTGGTAGACGGGCACAGGAGTGGCCACGCCCTGCACCGAGAACTTGGCCAGCGCGCGCCGCGAACGGGCCAGCGCCTGCTCGCGGTCCGCACCCGTCACAATGATTTTGGCGATCATCGAGTCGAAGGCCGTCTGCACGGAGTCGCCCTGATCAATACCGAGTTCCAGACGAATGCCCGGCCCCAGCGGCCAATGCACCTCATCCAGGCGGCCCGCCGTGGGCGTCAGGTCCTTCGAGGGATCCTCCGAGGTCACTCGGAACTCGAACGAATGACCGCGCGGCTCGGGGGGCGTCGTGAGCTCCAGGCCCTGCGCAATACGAATCTGCTCGCGCACCAGGTCGATACCGGTCACCTCCTCGGAGACCGGGTGCTCAACCTGCAGACGCGGGTTGACCTCGAGGAACCAGATGTTACCGTCCGGCTCCAAAAGGAACTCCACCGTGCCCACACCCACGTAGTCCACGTACTCGAAGAGCGCGCGGGAGGCGTTCACGAGCGTCTCGTGCGCGCCCTCAGGCAGGAAGGGAGCCGGAGCCTCCTCGACCAGCTTCTGATTGCGACGCTGCACCGAGCAATCACGCGTCGAAATGACGTGGAAGTTTCCCAGAGAGTCACGCGCGGACTGCGTCTCAACGTGCCGGGCGACCTCAACGAAACGCTCCACGAAGTGAGCACCCAGATCAGCCGCATCCGTGTGACGCGCAAAGAACAGATCGAGGTCGGAAGCCGAGCGAATGATGCTGATGCCTCGTCCGCCACCACCGTCGGCACGCTTGAGCACCACGGGATAACCGGCCGACTCAATAAACGCCTCAACCTCCTCGCGCGACGTCACAGGCTCCGACACGCCCGGCACAGGGGAGACACCGCATGCCTCGGCAATGCGACGCGCATTGATCTTGTCGCCCAACGCATCGATCACCGAAGACGCGGGACCCAGCCACGCGATACCGGCGTCCTCGACGGCGCGCGCAAACTCGGAGTTCTCAGACAGGAAGCCATACCCAGGGTGAATGGCATCCGCACCGGTCTCCAGGGCAATCGCCAGGATCTTCTCACCGTTGAGGTACGTCGACGCAGCATCGTCCCCGCCCAGCGAGAGTGCCTCGTCGGCCTCGCGCGTATGGGGAGCAGCCATGTCCTGATCGGCATAGACCGCAATCGTGGCAATGCCCATGTCGGTGGCCGTTCGGCACACACGCAGGGCGATTTCGCCACGGTTGGCGACGAGGATTCGGTTAATTGTTCGCACGCTTCTCCTTGGTGTCGTGAACGGGTGTCAGGGGGGTACCGGTCGCAAGCACGTCCCCGGCGTCAATCTGGTGGGTCTGCCCATCGTCATCGCGCACCAGCAGCGCGCCCGTCGGGGCTAGACCAAGCGCAACCCCTTCAAGCGCCGGAGTCCCGAACGCGTCGGTGGGGCTGGCAAGCACAATGCGCGTACCAATGAGCGGCAGAGCAGCCTCGGCCTCGGCTGCAAGGCCAGCGCTCGCGGCATCGCCGTGGGCGACGAGGGAGCGCATGCGCTCATCGAGGCCAGCGAGGATCACTGCGAGGACCTCGTGGGCGACGGCTGTGGGGTCAGCTCCTGCCTGTACATCTCCTTCGGCCAGCAGGGACGTGGCCTGCGGAGTGGGAAGAGTCCCCGGCGCTTGAGCGATGTTGACGCCGTAGCCGAGGATGACCGCAGTCGTGAAGGGGGACGAGGCTGGGGCGAGCTGGGCGAGGATGCCGCAGATTTTGCGTGAACCGTCGACGAGGACATCGTTAGGCCACTTGAGGGTGACGGTGTGACCGAGGGGTTTCAGGCGCGCGGCCAGAGCGTGGCGCACGGACAGTGCGCACGCATGGACGATCCAGCCGAGAGCGTCAGCGTGCAGGGAAACGGGCAGAGAGATGATAGTCGAGGCGAGGAGGGCCTGGCCGGGTGGGGTGATCCAGGAGCGGCCGAGACGGCCTCGTCCTGTGCTTTGACGATCCGCGATGATCGTCGTCAGGTGGGGGGTGGGCGTGGCGGTGTCGGCCAAGAGGGAGGCGGCCAGGTCGAGGGTTGAGGTCACGCTTTCCACGTAGTACACGGGGGCGTGAACGGCGTCGATTGAGATGCGCGTTGGTGCAATCATGTGCGCTCCTTCCCATGAACGGCCGTGTTTGACAGGGGCGGGTGAGCGCCCCGGTACTTAAAATTTTGTCTTAAAACTCGAAGAGATGCACGTAGTATTTAAAAAATTGGAGTAGTTTCCCAAAAATCACTACGGAGGCGTAACCAAGCGCGATGCCCGTGACTGCGCGGAAGGCGCGAAAAGCCCACGTTTTCACCCTGAGATGAGGATCACCGAGGCCTCTGGTGCCTCGGGGTCCAACCTGGTGTCGTTGGGATCGGTACCATAGGAGCGAACCCGCGCGCGCGTGCGCGCCTCGAACCACCCGAACGGAGTAACGTGGCGGAGTTTATTTA
>NZ_CAJPJE010000038.1:0-22915 GCF_905369875.1 Actinomyces sp. ICM47 | reverse complement strand
TAATACCCCGCTAAGTGGTGTAACACCACTGAGCAACAAGTATCAGTGCGGCGACATGCCACGACTCTCCAGTCAAAACACGAGGCAACGCAGCTCAGCGGCGACTGAGGAGACGGTTCACCACCGAGAATTACACGCCGACAGCAACACCACTCCCCACCATTGCCACTTTCGTAAGCTAAATTCACGCAAGATCATCACACCATTCCACACTAAACCAAGAAAGGATCAAGGTGGCACATTTCAACCAATAATCGAAACATCGACTATCGAGACATACGCCCACCGAACCTCAGTGCGCAAACCAACAGATTATTCAGCTGCACAGCAGAGACCAAAAGTCACTTCACTTGCGAGAAATTAGGCATTTTAGGAAGAATCGGCACAATAAAGTAAATTACCAATGCAAGAACACACAGGGTAGTAGCAAACGAGAAAGACACGTTATACATAGGAACCAAAACGGTAAATTCATTACCACCCTCTTGACATCCCTTCTGAACACACCCCCATACCAAGGTATACGAATCCATCATCCGCGGAAACAGAAGACCAATTACACCAAGAAAAGCATACGAAACATATGACAGCCCCTTCCCATTCTCAAGATTTCCAAGCAGAGACATTTGTAGCGCAACAGAACCCATAAAGATCACAAAAATAACAAAAGGCTCAATGAATGAAACACTTCCACTTAAATCACCGATTGACAGAACTAGAGATTCCGTTGGCATAAATTTCAAAACAACAAATAGAACGCCAAACACGAACGCAAGATAAGCGGACCTCAAATAATATAATCCTTTTGCGCCATCAATAATAAAAAGAAGAAGAAGACCAAGCAAAAAGAGCAACGGGAGAAGAACGAACATCCTTGAGATACCAACATACCTAAAACCCTCCCAAGCACAACATCCCACAGCAATAAGAAGCAGAACAGTTGCCGTCACATAAAAGATAATCTTCCAAGTCTTCGATGACTGAATTGTTTCAACACTCATAGAGGCAGTGTAACAGACACACGAATTTTACGCAACATGCTAATCCGCGTTTTAGCAGGGGAAACTAACCTTACAGTTACTCCTGCAGATTCACCGCCCCACGTTCGGCAAATCCAGCTCCACAAGAACGGGGTTCAAGCGCACCCATTCCACGGCCAGCTCCGTGACGTCGTCGGCTGCCTGGTGGGACATGGAGCGGCACTTCAAGGAAGCGACGGCGGCCTCGGCCCGAGCCACGGAGGCAGGCGGCATCGGCAGGCCTGAACGCACGACAACACTGAGATACTGGTCCAGCAGCTTCCCAAAAGAACGATCCCAGTTGATGCCGCCGTTGTCGTACACTTCGTGGCCAACCCGCCCCGCAATGCGAATGACCTCGCCCTGCAGCGTCTGACACTGGCCACTGTCGGGCACGAGAAGATCCCATAATTGCCCGTACTGGCGCAGAGCAGGCACGGACGGATCCAGCTCCAGCCGCTCCCCCACTACAGGCGCACGCTGCGCCTCCCGCTGTTCCACCCCGAACAGCGCGCACAGCTCCGACAACGCAGCCGAGGCCTCGTCGAACGTCGCCTGAGACACCGTCTCCGGCAGACCGTGCGTGATGAACGTGCAGCGCATCCGGTCCATGGCCCGCAGCGCGATGGGCACACGCTCGCCGACAGGTGCCCCAACGGACAGAAGCAACCGAATCACCGCGAGCGCGCGTGGGGCGTCCAGGAAGTTGTGCCAGGACACCACGTTCTCGACAAGCGTCGCCTTCCCGTACACCCTCGAGTCGGCAACAACCATCGGATCCGCGCCCCACGCAATCATCCGCGACACGTCGGCGATGGGAAAACGCTCAACGACGCCGAACAGCGCCGTCTGATCGGAGGTGTCGCGGGCGTTGATGTCGCCTCCGCGAGCGATCAGCATCGGAATCTGGTCGAGGCATCGCGAGCTCACGCGCGCGTGAATCGGGGTACGTTCGTACCGATCACGCGAGTTGATGTCCTCGCCCCGCGCGAGCAGGAAGTCCGTGATCTCCTCGGCGGCCGGGAAATGCATGAGCCGCGACTCATAGGCGGAACCCCGCAGGTACGCGCCGACCTCGCAGCGCTCGACCGCCTGAGCGACGGCCTCGACGTCCCCGGATGCGATGATCTGCTTGATGTCCGCGGGCAGGGTCTTGCGCAGGCGCATGCCTACTCTCCTCTCTGAGTTCCTGGGGCCAGCCTCACCGCGCGCCTACTCCCCCTCAGACGACCCGACACCGTGCTTCGCGCGCTCCGTGAGCACGCGCTCGACGACGCGCGGCAGGCGGGTGGGGGTGTCGCGGTGGCGGCTCATGGCGAGGAACAGACGGATGCGGCTCAGCGGCGAGACGCGCACGGATTCGGGCCAGCGCGCGGCCACGTACTGCACGGCGTCGGCGACCTCAAGGCGCCGCGTCGAGTTGCCGACGCGCACCCACAGCTCGGCCTCGCCCTTGCCCTTGGGACCCTTGAGGTACACGGGGCGCGTGGACGGCGGGATGGTCACCCGGCATACTTCCTGGGGTCCGTAGCCCTCCTGGGGGTCCGAGGCCTCGGCGAAGTCGAGGAGCGGCAGCGCGGCGGCGTTGGTGCCCAGGCGCTGGCCCCACAGGTCGCGGATCCACAGCTCGAAGCGGTCGGCGTCCGGGGTCTTGAGGGTCGCGTAGTCGGGGCCGAGGCCGATGAGGCGACCGTCGTCGTCCACGCCGATGAGGAGGGTGCCGCCGCCGGAGTTCATGAACGCGGCGACCGTCTTGGCAATGACGGTCTCCATGGCGTCGTCGCGTTTGCCAGCGCGCATGTTCCAGCGGGCGCTGGACTTGAATTCGAGGGAGTCGGATTCGCCGCGCTTGGCGACCTCGGCGATGGGTTCGAGGCCGGGGCGCGGGTGCAGGTAGGCGACGATCAGGGACACGATGATGACCACGACGGCGGCCACCGCCGCGGCCACGCCGATCATCGCGGGGCGCCACATGTCGGAGGAGGAAAAGATCCAGCCTGCGACCAGCAGGCCTCCCCACAGGCCCCCGAGGCCGGTGAGGGTCGCCGAGGCCGTGGACATCGTCATGCGCGAGGCCAGGAGGCGACGCACGACCAAGCCGATGAGCCATGCGATGACGAGAAGGAGGACCTGGATGCCGACCCACCGCAGCAGGTCGGGGTTCTGAGGCGTGGCCCTAAACTGCGGCCCTCCAGCGGTCATCTGCGCTCCTCATATACAAAGTCGGCGGCGGGATCGGATGTCACCACCCTATCCCACCGCCGACCACCGATCAGCGCATCACGCCATCAGCGCAAGGACGTGTGTTTCTCGATCGAGCGGGACGCCCACAGCCCCAGAATCAGGGCGAACAGGGGCACGAGGATGTAGGAGCCGATGCCGATGACATTGGGTTGGCCGTCGGTCCCCACCGTCGCCCGGTACGAGGTCCACATGATCTCGGTGGAGAAATGGCCGTCGGTCGTGACGGACAGCGGAAGGAAGAACGTGCCAACCGTGGAAAGCACCTGGTTCACGATGTACAGCAGGACGAAACCGATGATGGGCGCGCCGAAGCCGAGGTGATTGAAGCGGCCTTCCGCACCGATCGTCATGACGGCGCAGCCCTGCACGATCCACGACATCGACAAAACGATCTGCACCGCAATCATGATGACAACGGTAGATGTGGGCATTCCGGCCACGACGGAACGCGGTCCGGCCGTGTACTCGGCGAGGCTGATGCCGTCGCTCCACGCGGCAGACGCCGCGACCGCGATGATTCCCCCAACGGCCAGGGCGAGGGCCAGGAGGCACTCGATCACGATGCGACTCACTTTCGCCCAGAAGATGACCGTGCCGGAGATCGGCAGGCTCATCGTGAAGTAGCCGCGCTGCCCGTAGAGGGTCTTCCAGTAGTCGGCCAGGGCCGCGATCGCGCATGCGGCCGGTGTGAGCGCGCACAGGGCGTAGGCGAGCATCGCGGTGGAGCCGCTGATCCCCGGCAGCCCTGCGGCGACGATTCCTGCGGCAACCGCGATAACAGCGATAAACGCCCCGCAGGAACGCGCATCCGCCACGAGGCGCGACCGGATTTCGTATGCAAGAAGTTTGGTGTACATCAGCGGTACTCCTTCCGGAAGATGGCGTCGAGGGAATCGCCATGCGTGGCCCGCAGGTCGTCGGCGTCTCCTTGTAGGAGGACCTGTCCGTCCTTCATGAAGAGCGCGTAGTCGACGAAGTGCTCAATGTCGGAGATGAGGTGGGTGGACATGATGAGCAGCGACGCGGGGTCGAACTCGCGCAGGATGCCCTCGAGGATGACGTCGCGCGTCGCCGGGTCGACGCCGCTGATGGGCTCGTCGAGCAGGTACACGCGGGCGCGCCGGGACATGATGAGGCTGATCTGGAGCTTCTCCCCCATGCCCTTGCTCATCTCGCTGAGGCGGCGGTCGGTGGGCAGCGCGAAGAAGTCGATCATCGAGGCGGCTTTGTCGGCGTCGAAGTCAGCGAAGAACGTGGAGTAGACGCGGATCGCGTCCTCCGCGGTCCAGTCGGTGTTGAGGAAGTCGGCGTCGGGCAGGTAGGAGACGATTGCCTTGGTGGCGACGCCGGGTGCGTGCCCGTCGATGGTCACGGTGCCCTGGTAGTCGGAGAGGACTCCGGCGAGGATCTTGAGCAGCGTGGTTTTACCGCAGCCGTTGGGGCCCATGAGGCCGACGATGTGCCCGGCCTCCAGGCTCAGGTTGTAGTCGCGTAGAGCGGGGGTCGAGCGGTAGCTCTTCGTCAGGCCGGCGACCTCGACGAGGCCTGGGCCGGTCGCGCTCGCGCCCGTGGGTTGGGTGGTCATGAGAGTTGTCCTCCTGTATTACAGGTCCGCATCCCAGCGTTCATCTACGAGGCCGTGGGCACCTTCGCGGTCAACACCGAGGGCTTGGCAGGCGCGGATGAAGGCGTCTGCCGCGGCGCGAGCGTCCTCCTGGCGGAGGGTGCGTAGCGCGGTGTCGTCGGTGGCGACGAATCGTCCGGCCGTCCGCTTGGGGACGGTGAGTCCTTCGTCGTCGAGGGCGGCGAGGGCTCGCTGGACGGTGTTGGGGTTGGTGCCGGCCTCGATGGCGAGGTCGCGGACGGAGGGGATCTTCTGGCCGGGCTTCCACGTGCCGTCGGTGATACGGGCGCGGAAGTTGTCGGCCAGCTGGATCCAGATGGGGCGGGTGTCATCGATGCGCATCGATGTGTCCCTCCTGTCTTGCTGTATTAATACACTAATACAATGACACAGTTTTCAAACTGTGTCAATCCACTAATACAGTTCAGTCACATGCTGACACACTCGCACGTTTCCAGACACGGAGAAAGGCCCGGAACCATGCGGTTCCGGGCCTTTCCTACGCGAATGCGTCAGGCGATCGGCGCACCCTCGATGTGCCAGACCTCGCGAGCGTAGTCGGAGATCGTACGGTCCGAGGAGAAGCGGCCGGAGCGGGAGATGTTCGCCCACACGCGCTTGTTCCAGGCCTTCTGGTCGCGATAATCGGCGGCCATACGATCCTTGGTCTCACGGTAGGAGGCGAAGTCGCCCAGGACGTAGTACACGTCGGCCGGATCGTAGCCGCCCTCGAGGATCGAGTGGCGGATGTCGTAGAACCAGCCGGAGTTGTTGTCATTGAGCGTGCCATCGGTCAGGGCGTCGATGACGCGCTTGAGGCCGGGGACGTTCTCGTAGTGCCAACGGGGATCGTAGTGGCGACGCAGCTCGGGCAGCTCATCGTCGGTCGCGCCGAAGATGTAGGCGTTGTCCGCGCCCACGGCCTCGAGAATCTCAACGTTCGCGCCGTCCAGGGTGCCCAGGGTGAGGGCACCGTTCATCATGAACTTCATGTTGGACGTGCCCGAGGCCTCCTTGCCAGCCATCGAGATCTGCTCGGAGACGTCGGCGGCGGGGATAATGTGCTCGGCGGGCGACACGTTGTAGTTGTGGACGAAGACGACCTTGATACGGCCGTTGATGTCCTTGTCGTTGTTCACCAGTTCACCAATGGCGTTGATGAGCTTGATGATGGCCTTGGCGCGGATGTAGCCGGGGGCAGCCTTCGCACCGAAGATGAACACGCGGTTCGGGGTATCCAGCGTCGGGTCGTCCTTCATACGGAAGTACAGGTCCAGGACGTAGAAGGCGTTGAGCAGCTGACGCTTGTACTCGTGCAGACGCTTGATCTGAACGTCGAAGATCGAGTCGGGATCGATCTCGACACCCTCGCGTTCCTTGATCCACGCGGCGAAGTCGACCTTGTTGGCGTGCTTGATCTCGCCCAGGCGCGTGAGCACATCATCGGTGCCAGCCTCGGTGAAGTCAGAGAGCACGGTGAGGTCGCGGACCCACGCGTCGGAACCGGTGACCTCGTCGAGGAGGGCGGCCAGGCGGGGGTTGCACTGCTTGAGCCAGCGGCGCGGGGTCACGCCGTTGGTCTTGTTGTTGAAGCGCTCAGGCCAGATGGCGTACCACTCCTTGAGGGTGTCGCGCTTGATGATCTCCGTGTGGAGGGCGGCGACGCCGTTGATGGAGTAGGACGCGTAGCAGGCGATCCAGGCCATGCGCACGGTGTTCCCAGAGACGGGGGCCATGTAGTCGATGGTGCCCTGGTCGAGGCCACGCTCGGCCATGTCGATACGGAAGCGACGGTCGATCTCGCGGACGATCTCGGCGATGCGCGGGAAGAGGCGGTTGAAGATGTGGATGTCCCAGGTCTCGAGGGCCTCGGCCAGAACCGTGTGGTTCGTGTAAGCGAAGGTCTTGGAGACGACTGCCCAGGCCTCTTCCCAGCCGAGGCCGTGCTCGTCCATGAGGATGCGCATGAGTTCGGGGATGGCGAGGACCGGGTGGGTATCGTTGAGCTGAACGGCGTTGTACTCGGCGAAGCCGTTCAGGTCGGTGCCGTGGTGACGCACGTAGTTCTCGACGATCTCCTGCAGGGAGGCGGAGCAGAAGAAGTACTGCTGGCGTACGCGCAGGACCTTGCCCTCGAACGTGGTGTCGTTGGGGTACAGGACGCGGGAGATGTCCATGGTGCGCTCACGGTCGATGATCGCGTCGGTGAAGCGCTGGGAGTTGAAGGCGTCGTAGTCGAACTCTTCGATGGGTTCGGCCTTCCACAGACGCAGGGTGCCCACGTTCTTGGTGCCGTAGCCGGTGATCGCGATGTCGTAGGGGACGGCACGCACGGTCAGGTCGGCGTAGGAGACGATGCGAGCGAGCTCTTCGCGGCGGGTGACGAAGGGGTAGCCCTCCTCCATCCACGGGTCCGGGTGCTCGGTCTGGAAGCCATTGTCGAAGAGCTGCTTGAACAGGCCGTAACGGTAGAGGATGCCGTAGCCGCGCACGGGCAGGTCCAGGGTGGCGCAGGAGTCCAGGAAGCAGGCGGCGAGGCGACCGAGGCCACCGTTACCGAGGGCGGCGTCCGGCTCCTCTTCGAGAACCTGGCCAAGATCGAGGCCGTAGGCGGCGAGGGCTTCGCGAGCCTTCTCGACGAGGCCAAGGTTCGACAGGTTGTTCAGCAGGGCGCGGCCCATGAGGAACTCAGCGGAGAAGTAGTGTTCCTGGCGGCCCTTGGCGTAACGCTCGGTGGTGGCGGCCCAGTTGTCAGCGATCTGATCGACGATGGCAGCGGACAGACCCTGCCACACCTCCATCAGAGTCGAGTCTTCAACGGGGCGCCCGGAGGTCGCACGCACGTGCGAGGGCAGCGACTGCGTCAGATCCAGCGTCATATGACTTCCTTTTTCGTGTCTATGCCCTCCCGCCAAGCGGCGAGCCCCGGGTAGGGATCGGGCCTCACCTTAGAGATTACCGATCCGCGCAGCTAATTCCCTGTTTTGACCATTCTCTGGGAGATTCACCACCCCTCTCACGTGACCAACTACACCCCCGAGCAAGGCCCCATGACTAAAGACCCAACCCCCACACTCCCCTACCAGCTCACGCGAGGCCGGACCTGCGCGAAGACTCACGAGCATCACACAATGACAGCAGGAACACTGAACTGGCCGGGTGGAGAGAATCGCAGGGGCCGAGGCTTCTCCCAATCCCGGAGAGCACAGCGCTGCACACGATAAGGCACCACAGCGGAGGTACCCAACATCAGGGGTGTGCCCCTGCGGGGGCACTGCCCGCAGGGGCACATATACAGGAAAGTGGCACCCCTCGGGCGAGCGATGCCACTTTCCATCACCGGTTCATCATGAGGGCTCAATTCATGGTGACTTTCGATACTCCCATTGTGCATGTGACGCGCATATCAGTTCAAGGCGAAACACCTCGTTTTCGTTGCAAATCTGCGGTACATCCGTGCACATTTGTGCATAAAGTCGCTGCAAGCTGCAAAAACTAGACAAAACGCGGGCCTGCTCGATTCGAGCGGACCCGCGGATTTTGTCAAGCAAAAATCTCAGTGACGCTTGCGCGCGCTCACGAGGGTCACACCACCAGCCAGGGCGATGACGCCAGCGCCCGCAGCGATCGACGCAGAGGAACCGGTGTTTGCCAGCATCGGGGTAGAAGCCTCAGCAGGCTCGTTCGTGTGACGAATACCGGAACGAACGGTCACAGGAGCCGGACCTTCGGCGGGAGTCAACTCACCATGGGTGGTCACGCCGGTCCCAGAACCAGGGGCGACCGGCTCGGGAACAGAGGGTTCCTCGCTGGGGGTGGGCGTCTGAGGCTCGGGGGTAGGCGTCGAAGGCTGCTCCGGACCGGGGCCGGGGTTGGACGGCTCGGGGGTCGGCGGCTCCTCGGGACCAACGACCGGGGTGGAAGGCGAGGGAGTGGGCTGACCAATAGAGGGGTTACCCTTCGAAGGCTCACCGATGGAAGGGTTCCCCTTCGCGCCGTCACCAATCGGAGACTCAGCTGCGAAAGCGATGCCGGTGGAAGCAGCGATGATGCCGAAAGCCGCCGTCGCGGCGAACAGGGAGGCAGTCGTCTTCTTCATGATCTCTCCTGAAACGGATGTGATGCGGGATGAATGCACAACCCTGACCGGCACCGGTAGTGTCAGATCAGGGATTTACCCTTACCCTACAACACTTCCTGACCATCAAGAAGAGTTTTCCTAAAATCACACCAGACAACTCTGTCTGTCACATTAAAATTTAACTCAAATACCGAGTAATTCACACCCTTCTCATAAGTTCAAGAACCCTGGAACGTCGCAATAAACTTGAAAATTCCCTCCATGATGAGTTGCGTTGCAATAGCAGCGAGAAGCAAACCTGAGATCTTAGTCAACAGCATGATGCCCCCGGGTCCCAGCAGCCGAGAGAGGATGAGCGAAAAGCGCATCGTCAGCCACATGACGACGTGCGCCAGCACCACGGCCAGGACGACGGCGATCCACGATCCGACGTTCGTTCCAGCCTGCCCGACGGCCACCATGACGGCGACGATCGAGCCGGGACCAGCCAGCAGCGGCGTCCCAAGGGGAACGAGCGCAACGTTGACGCTTTCGTCCCCCGTATCAGGTGTCGAAGAGTCAGTGCCCATGAGGAGTTCCATGGCGACCAGGAACAGCAGGACACCGCCGGACAGCTGCAGCGCCTCCATCGAAATGCTCAGGAGGCGCAAGATCTGTCCGCCGAGGATCGCGAATGTCAGGATGACACCGAAGGACACGGAGGTCGCTTGGATCGCTGCCCGCCGCTGCTTGGCCTGGGAATAACGAGACGTGAGTCCCAGGAAGATCGGCACCGTGCCGATGGGGTCCATGATGACCGTCAGCGTCGTGAAGGCGGTGGCGAAAAGGGTAACGTCGACGAGGCTCACGGCTGCACCACCTCGATGTTCCCTTGCGCGATGACCTCGGCGATGATGTCGGGGTCGGTCGTGTTTTCGCCGATGCGGTTGGGCTTGCCGGTGCCGTGGTAGTCGGAGGATCCAAACTCCGCGAGTCCCAATTCCTTGGCGATGCGGTCAACGTCGGCGCGATCCTCAGGAGCGTGGTCGCGGTGGTTACGCTCGATACCGAAGAGACCTGCCTGAGCCATCTGCGCGATAACGGCCTCGGGCAGCAGCCGCTGACGCTTGCGGGCGCGCGGATGCGCCAAGACGGGTACTCCCCCGGCCTCACGCACGCAGCGCACCGCTTCGACCGGGTCGGGTGCCCAGTGGTGCACGTAGTAGGGACCCGACGGGTGCAGGGCCTTGACGAATGCGGCGCTGCGGTCGGGGAAAGCACCGGCGGCGACGAGCGCGTCGGCGATGTGCGGACGTCCCACGGGGCCACCCTCGGGCGCGAAAGCGAGCACATCCTCCCACGTGATCGGGTAGTCCGCGCTCAGGTTCTCGACCATGCGAAGGGCGCGCGCCTCGCGGTCCTCCCGGGTTCGCCGGAAATTATCGACGAGGCCGGGGCTGGCCGGGTCGAAAAGGTAGGCCAGCAGGTGCACGGTGATGCCCGATGCTGAGCAGGACATTTCAGCACCCCGAATGAGGGTGACGCCGGTGTCGGGGACAGCGGATACAGCTTCGTCCCATCCGGTCGTCGTATCGTGATCGGTCAGCGCAATCGCGTCCAGCCCCGCCTCGGCGGCAATCGCGAGGAGCTGCGCGGGCGTGTCCGTTCCATCCGAGTAAGCACTATGAGTATGGGGGTCAATTCGCTTCACCATCTGAGATTACCGCATTAATCCGATCACACCACCAGGCGTTGGAGGAGGTCGCTGCGAGCACGCCGAGGCCTCGTGAAAACCACTGATTTTGAGCGGTGGGACGTCGTCTCTCCGCACGTCTTTTCACGGGTCTCAACCCGCCGTTGCGCATATGCCCACCCCCGGCGAGACGCCGATCACTGTAGGAAACTGACTGCACACGGCCATATGGCCCCCTCAACACCGATTGGAGTACACGCGTGTCTGACAAGGATCAGACCCAGGTGTCTACCGCGACCGATGCGGGAGACGCCGGGTATAACAAGGCTCTGAAAAACCGACACATCCAGATGATCGCCATCGGCGGCTCGATTGGCACCGGCCTGTTCCTGGGTGCCGGCGGCCGCCTGGCCCAGGGCGGCCCAGCGCTCGCCTTCGCCTACGCAGTGTGTGGCGTCTTCGCATTCCTGATGGTCCGTGCCCTCGGCGAGTTGGCGGTGCGTCGCCCCTCCTCGGGCGCGTTCGTGTCCTACGCTCGCGAGTTCCTGGGCGAGAAGGGCGCGTTCATCACCGGATGGTTCTTCTTCCTGGACTGGGCCGTCACCGTCATGGCTGACATCACCGCTGTGGCGCTCTACATGCACTACTGGACAATGTTCGAGGCCATCCCACAGTGGGTGATCGCCCTCATCGCGCTGGCCCTCGTGTTCGTCCTAAACATGCTGAGCGTGAAGGCCTTTGGTGAAGCCGAATTCTGGTTCGCGATGATTAAGGTCGCGACGATCCTCATCTTCATGGCTGTCGCTATCTGGGCGATCATCACGCAGGCGCACATCGCCGATTACACCGCGGGCGTCCACAACATTTCCGAGTCCGGCGGTTGGTTCCCCGAGGGCCTGGCCCCCGTGTTCGCCCTGACCCTGGGCGTCGTCTTTGCCTTCGGCGGCACCGAGATGGTGGGTGTCGCAGCCGGTGAGGCGAAGGATGCCGCAACAATCCTGCCCAAGGCCATCAACTCGATGGTTATCCGTATTTTCTTCTTCTACGTTGGCTCCGTCGTTCTCTTTGCACTGGCGCTGCCCTACAACGCTTACTCGTCGAATGAGTCCCCCTTCACGACGTTCTTCTCCGGCATCGGCGTTCCCCACGCGGGCGACATCATGCAGGTCGTCGTCCTGACCGCGGCGCTCTCCTCGCTGAACGCCGGCCTTTACGCGACCGGTCGCACGCTGCGTTCGATGGCGCTCGTGGGCGAGGGGCCGCGCTACGCTGCTCGCCTCAACAAGAACCACGTGCCCTACGGCGGCATCATCATCACCGCGTCACTCGGTCTGCTGGGCGTTCTACTCAATGCCTTCGTGCCGCAAAACGCTTTCAACATCGTCATGGACCTGGCGGGCATCGGCATCGCTGGCACCTGGGCGATGATCCTCATCTCGCACCTGGCGTTCCTGCGCAAAGTCAAGCGCGGCGAAGCGCAGCGTCCCGAGTTCCGCATGCCCGGCGCTCCCTACACCAACTACCTGGCGCTGCTCTTCTTCGCGGTGGTCGTTGGTTCCAACGTGACCTCCGAGTCGGGCCGCTGGACCCTCGCGCTGTTCGCCGTGGTCGTCGTCCTCATGGTCGCCGGCTGGTACTACGTGCGCGGGCGCGTCGGCAACCTGACCGACGAGGCCGCCGCCTCGCTCCAGGGTGACGAGCCCCTGGTGTCGGGCGACTGATCGAAAGGACTCACCGTGCGTCTTCACGTCACGTATGCCGGTGGAACCATCGGCATGGTCGATTCCCCGGAGGGTCTGCGTCCCGGCGCGGACCTGCAGGGGTGGTTCGGCTCCCAGCTGGAGGGCATCGAGCTGGCCTCGAACATCACGATGTCGACGCTGGACCCGCTCATCGACTCCTCGGAGGCCACTCCCGAGGACTGGCAGGCCATCATCGACGACATCAATGCGCACGCCGAGACGGCCGATGCCTTCCTGGTCCTGCACGGCACGGACACGATGGCCTACTCGGCTGCTGCCCTGTCCTACGCGCTGGCGAGCATGGGCAAGCCGGTCGTCTTGACCGGCTCCCAGTACCCGCTCGGCGTGGTCGGCTCGGATGCGTCGGCGAACGTCACGGGTGCGCTGCGCGCCGCGATTTCACGCCACGCGCGCGGGGTCATGCTGTTCTTCGGGCACAAGCTCCTGGCCGGCAACCGGGCCACCAAGACCTCGTCGTGGGCCTTCCGAGGCTTTGAGTCGCCCTCCGTGTCCCCGATGGCCCGCACGGGCGCCCCGTGGCGCTGGTACGGCGCTCCCCATCCGGGCACCGGCTGGACCGATCCCAGCCCGTACACGCGCCAAGATGTCGCCGTCATCGACGTGGTTCCCGGCATGAGCGCCGCCCGACTGCGCGCGATAACGACGCCCCACCCGGACGCTCTCATCCTGCGCACCTTCGGCGTGGGCAATATCCCTGCCTCTGAGCCGGGCCTGGTGGATGTCCTGGCCGAGCTCGCCAACGCCGATGTGCCGATCATCGTCGCCTCCCAGTGCTACCAGTCCGAGGTCATGCTCGGCCACTACGAGGCTGGCAACGCCCTGGCGCAGCTGGGCGCGATCGGCGCGCACGACATGACGCTCGAGGCCCTCTACGCCAAGACCGTGTTCCTGCTCTCGCAAGACAAGCGCGGCGCAGACTTCAAGCGTTGGATGGACCTGTCCATCGCGGGAGAACTCACCCTCCAGGACTGATCCTCTCCCACACGACCTACCCCGGCCTCGTCCCCGCACCTGCCGCGCGACCTGGGAACGAGGCCGGGGTTTGTCATGCCCCCGGGCACTCCACCGGGGCACTCACAGCCGTAGAATGGGCCCATGAGCGAAGAAGAATCCCAGTCAATGGCCGACCGAGGCGAAAGCCGCTCCCGTCAGCCCCAGTCCTCCGCGTTCCGCGAGTTCATCGGCTCCGGATGGGCTCCACGCCCCACCGACCTGCCCAAGCGTGAACGCGTCGCCGATTTCCTCACCGACCGCACTCTCAAGGCCGGTGCCCCCTTCCCCGGCGAGCGCCTCGTCATCCCCGCGGGTCCCTACAAGGTCCGCTCGAACGACTGCGACTACCGTTTCCGCGCGCACTCCGCGTTCGCGCACCTGTCGGGCCTGGGCGGCGAAAAGGAACCGGATACGGTCATGGTGCTCGAACCGAACGAGGACGGCACCCACACCGCGCTGTTGTTCTTCAAGCCGCGCGCCTCGCGTTCCTCCAAGGAGTTCTACGCCAACCCGCGCTACGGCGAATTCTGGGTGGGTGCGCGCCCGTCGCTCGAAGAGGTCTCGGCCGCGACCGGCCTGGAAACCCGCCACATCGACACGCTGCGCGACGCGCTGTCCAAGGACGCCGGCCAGGTGAGCCTACGCATCGTACGCGGCGTGGACGCCCAAATCGAAGACATGGTCAACGAGATCCGCATCCAGGCGTCCCTGCCGTTTGGCGACGACGCGCGCGACGAAGACGAGGCCCTCGAGGAGCGCCTGTCCGAAATCCGCCTCAAGAAAGACGCCTACGAGATCGAGGAAATGATCCGCGCGGTCGAGGTTACCAAGGCCGGCTTCGAGGACATTATCCGCGTCCTGCCGCGCGCCGTGGGCCACCGCCGTGGCGAGCGCGTCATCGAGGGAGCCTTCGCGGCGAATGCCCGCGAAGAAGGCAACGGCCTGGGCTACGACACCATCGCGGCCTCCGGCAACCACGCGAACACCCTGCACTGGATCGACAACGACGGCGAGGTGCGCGAAGGCGACCTGGTGCTCGTCGACGCCGGCGTCGAGGTCGACTCCCTCTACACGGCCGACATCACGCGTACACTGCCCGTCAACGGGCGCTTCACCGAGGTCCAGGCCCGCGTCTACCAGGCCGTGCTCGACGCCTGCGAGGCCGCTCTGGCCCGCGCCAACCAGCCCGGCTGCCGCTTCAAGGACGTACACGACGCCGCTATGGAGGTCATCGCTGCCCGCCTGTACGAGTGGGGCATCCTGCCCGTCACGCCCGAGGAATCCCTGGCCTCCACCGGCCAGCAGCACCGCCGCTGGATGCCGCACGGCACCAGCCACCACCTGGGCCTGGACGTGCACGACTGCGCGAAGGCGCGCGCAGAACTCTACCAGGGCGCGCTGCTCGAGCCGGGCATGATCTTCACGATTGAGCCGGGCCTGTACTTCCGTGCCGACGACCTGCTGATCCCCGAGGAGTACCGAGGCATCGGCGTGCGCATCGAGGACGACGTCGTGGTAAACGCCGACGGCACCGTCACGCGCATCTCCGAAGACATCCCGCGCACCATCGCGGACGTCGAGGAGTGGATCGCGCGTATCCAGGGACGCTAAGCGCGCCCCGCGCGGATTTTTTCGCTGGAAGCGCGCCGCTTAGGAGCGCTGATCCGACGCCTCGGTCTGGTCTCCCTCAGGGGACGAGGCCGGGGCGTCGTTGCGTCCTTCAGGTGCGGGTTGTGCGGGTGCGGGCTGAGCGGGTGCCGCAGTCTGCGCCGCTTCGCTCTCCGACGCGGAGGACGCCGGGGAGACGGCCTGCGTGACCTGTGAGGGTGCCACGGCCTCGTCCGTGCTCGACGCAGCCGAGGCCTCGGGTGCCACGCTCGGGATATCCCCTTCCTTGGTCGCAGCGCCAAAACGCGGGCGGCCGTCGGGGAAGAAGCCGACAGAGTCTTTCTTCGGGCGCTCTGTCACCTCGCGCGCACGCTTGGGGCGTGCCATGTTGCCGGGGGTGCGCTGCAGGAGCGTGAACGCGCGGTCGATGTCCGAGGCCGCCAAGATCGCGTAGCGCTCGGCAACGACCTGCTGAGAGGACAGGAGGTCACGGTTGCGGCCTCGCAGAATAAACGCCAGTGCAGACAGGGCCATGCCGACAAGCGCACCGATGACGATGCCGCCCACCACCCAGGTGCCCGTGCCGCCCGCGTTCTGTCCCGCGGACATGAACATGCCCGCAAGCGCACCCCACAATCCGCCGCTGGACGCACCCGACATGGACGCCCGAGCAATCGTCAGGCGACCCGTCACACGCTCCACCATGTGCAGATCCGTGCCGACAATCGTGATCGACGAAACGTCGAAACCGTAATCGGACAGGAAATCAACACCCGCTCGAGCCTGCGCGTAGGTCTGGTAGGACGCAACCTCCGTACCCGTCGGCATCTTCGGTTCCATCACAATGGCCATTTCTCTCTCCAATCACCACAGCAACGGTGGCGTGGGACGCATTGTCCACCCGGCACCGGCTCTCCATTACGACGCATTGAACATCATCAGCCTAAAATGATTGGGTGAGCATTGCATCTATTGAGGTTGGCACCAAGGGCCGACGCGTCTACATCGGAAAGCTTGCCGGCACCGGTGTTTTCGACCCTTTGGGCGACCAAGTCGGCAAGATTCACGATGTCGTTGTCATCTTTCGGCTGAAATCTGAAGCCAACGTCATCGGCTTCGTCGTCGAGGTCGGCCCGCGCAAACGCGTGTTCCTACCGCTGACCCGCGTGACGTCCATCGAAGCCGGATCGGTCATCACGACGGGCCTGCTCAACATTCGTTCGTTCACGCAGCGCCCCATCGAGACCCTGGTGCTGTCCGAACTCTTCGACCGCGTCGTCACCATGAACGACGGCTCCGGCCAAGTGCGTATCCTCGACGTTGCTATGCGTCAACGTCGCCCCAAGGACTGGGTGATTTCCACGCTGCACGTCCAGCGCATGCGTACCTCGTCCCTCGGCTTCACGCGCAGTGGCGAGACCCTGACGGTCGACGTGACCGAGGTGTCGGGCCTGCTCAAGACCGACTCCAACCAGGCGGCCACCGCACTGCTTCAATACACGGAAGACATGCGTCCCGCCGACCTGGCAGACTTCATCCACAGCCTGCCCCAGGACCGCAAGATGGCGGTTGCGCAGCAGCTGACCGACGCGCGCCTAGCCGACGTACTCGAGGAGCTGGGTAACGACGACCGCATTGCCATCGTGTCAGCGCTGGAGGCAGCACGAGCCGCCGACGTTCTCGACGTCATGCAGCCCGACGACGCAGCCGACCTCGTCGCCGAGCTGCCCGCCGCCAAAGCACAGTCCCTGCTGGCCCTCATGGAACCCGAAGAGGCCGAGGACGTGCGTCGACTCATGACCTACGAGGAGTCCACCGCGGGTTCGCTCATGACCACCGAACCGGTCGTTTTCGGCCCCAATGCTACCGTCGCGCAAATGCTCGCCGCCGTGCGCCGCGAGGACATCCCCGCCTCCATCGCGACCGTTGCCTTCATCGCGCGCCCACCCCAGGAGACCCCGACCGGCC
The DNA here is from genome assembly GCF_905369875.1 of Actinomyces sp. ICM47. Taxonomy (NCBI): domain Bacteria; kingdom Bacillati; phylum Actinomycetota; class Actinomycetes; order Actinomycetales; family Actinomycetaceae; genus Actinomyces; species Actinomyces sp. ICM47. Next base: position 5,943 of record NZ_CAJPJE010000038.1, on the reverse strand, counting down.
AATACCTGGGCATGGTCCACATTCAGCGCGCACTGCGCGAACCCCCACAGACCCTGCTCGGCACGATTCTTGACCGCGACATCGAGGCCGTGGACCCCAACGCGCACATCGCGAAGGTGACCCGACTGCTGGCCACCTACAACCTGACGGTTCTTCCCGTCGTCGACGAGGACGGGCACCTACACGGCGCCGTCTCGGTCGACGACGTGCTCGACGAACTGCTGCCCGAAGACTGGCGCGATTTCGATGATGACATCACCGACCGCATGATGGCAAGGAGCATCGATGGCTGATCGTCTCGACAACCCGCTCGAAAAGCGCCGCGGGTTCTTCCGTCGCCCCGGCTCCGGCGGAGGCGACGGCTTCGGTCGCTTCGCCGAGGCCACCGCGCGCTTCATGGGGTCCCCCCGCTTCGTCCTCTACATGACGATCTTCGTCGTCGCCTGGATCGCCGCGAACCTCGTGCTCGCTGGTGTCAGCGTAAAATTCGCGTGGGACCCCTACCCCTTCATTCTGCTGAACCTCGCGTTCTCAACCCAGGCCTCGTACTCGGCCCCGCTCATTATGCTCGCGCAGAACCGCCAAGACGCGCGCGACCGCGTCGTCGCTGAACAGGATCGCCTGCGCGCCGAACGCAACCTCGCCGACACCGAGTACCTGGCCCGCGAGATCGCCGGCCTGCGCCTGGCCCTCCAGGACGTCGCCACGCGCGACTTCGTGCGCTCCGAACTGCGCGATATGCTCGAGGACCTGCGAGCCGAGATCGCCGCAGACGCCACCAAGGCCTCGGACACCGACACGGACGGTCACCAGGACACGGAGGGACATTCTCAGGCCGACTAACCGCCCCCCTAGAAGATGGGCACACCGGCCAGTAGAGTGGAGTCCATGCCAGTCACGCTTGAATCCGTCATGGACGCTCTCGGCCAGGTCATCGACCCCGAGATCCGCCGCCCCATCACCGACCTCAACATGGTGACCCCCGACCTGGTCACGATCGATGGCTCGTCCGTCGCGATCAAGGTCCTGCTCACCACCGCCGGGTGCCCGCTGCGCACCCAGATCACGAAGGACGTCTCCAAGCGTGTGGGTGCCCTCGACGGCGTCGAGAACGTCACCGTCGAAATGGGCGTCATGGACGAGGCCCAGAAGAAGGCGCTGCGCGAAAAACTCAACGGTGGTCGCCCCGAGCGCGAGATCTCGTTCTCGCGTCCCGACTCCCTGACCCGCGTCATCGCCGTCACCTCCGGTAAGGGCGGCGTCGGCAAGTCTTCCATGACCGCGAATCTGGCCGCCGCGCTCGCCGCGCAGGGACTCAAGGTTGGTGTCATGGACGCCGACATCTACGGCTTCTCCATTCCTCGCATGCTCGGCGTCGACCACGACCCGCAGGTCATCGACGGCATGATGATCCCGCCCGTGGGCGTCGGCGGCATCAAAGTCATCTCCATCGGCATGTTCGTGCCCGACGGCCAGGCCGTCGTGTGGCGCGGCCCCATGCTGCACCGCGCCCTCCAGCAGTTCCTCGCCGACGTCTTCTGGGGCGACCTGGACGTCCTTCTCATCGACATGCCTCCCGGCACGGGTGACGTCGCGATCTCCATCGCCCAGCTGCTGCCCAACTCGGAGATCCTCGTCGTGACGACCCCGCAGGTCGCGGCCGCCGAGGTCGCCGAGCGAGCCGGTTCCATCGCCGCCCAGACGAACCAGAAGGTCATCGGCGTCGTCGAAAACATGTCCTTCCTGCCTCAGCCCGACGGCTCGCGCCTGGAAATCTTCGGCGCGGGTGGCGGCGAATCCGTATCCGCGCGCCTGACCGCCCAGCTCGGCTACTCGGTGCCGCTCCTGGCCCAGGTGCCCCTCGACATCGCGCTGCGCGAGGGCGGCGACCGCGGCGAACCCGTCGCCGTCGCCTCCGGGCCGGCCGCCGAGGTCCTCACAGCCCTCGGTACGACCCTCGCGTCGGTCAACCGGGGCCTCGCCGGGCGCCCGCTCGGGGTCTCCCCCATCCGGCACTGACAAGCCCCGTCAGCGTGTGCACCACGGCCTCGTCCTCATCGACGAGGCCGTGGTTGCGTCGCGCGGAGTTTCCTCCTTTTCGAGGGCCTTCAGCACGCACGCGTTTTGGTGTCGTCTCCTTTTTAGCGGGAGACCGGAGCGCCAACGCGCCCGCGTCACGCCTCGCCTGTACCCTGATGGCTGGAGAGGGGCGCACACGTGTGGACGCACCTACCCGAGGCGACCGAGGAAACGTGAGGATAGCGATGGCGGATAAGGCCCAGACATGGGTGTATACCGAAGACTACGTGGCAGAGAGCAATGCTCTGGCTGCCGCGCGCGCTGTTGCATCCGAACTTGGAGCCGCCCCCGTTTCCTCCGGTACCGGAGCCGCCCTGCGGATGCTCGCCGCCGTCGCAGGCGCGCGCGCCGTCCTCGAAGTGGGCACGGGTGCAGGAGTGTCAGGCCTATGGCTCCTGGACGGCATGGCCCGCGACGGCGTCCTCACAACCATCGACGTCGAGTCCGAGCTACTGGGCTACGCGCGCCGCAACTTCGCAGCCGCCGGCCTGTCCTCCCACCGTACGCGCCTCATCGCCGGGCGCGCCCTCGACGTGCTACCCCGTATGGCGGCGCGCGGCTACGACATGGTTGTCCTCGACGGCGACCTGGATGAGACACCGCAGTACCTGGACCACGCCGTGCGTATTGTCCGCCCCGGCGGCACCATCGCCTTCGTGCACGCCCTGTGGCACGACCAGGTCGCCGACCCCGCACGCCGCGACGCACGGACCGTCGTCGCTCGCGAGGTCGTCAACTACCTGCGAGACTCCGATGAATTCGTGCCCACCCTCCTGCCCGTCGGAGACGGCCTGGCGGTCGCAGTCAAGCGCTGACGGCGCTTTCGCGTGCCATCTGGGCGCTCTCTATTCCGCACGCAAACCCTCTGTTCCATACGTGGGCATCCCCGCCGACGCGCCGATCAGCGGGTTCACGTGCGGAACAGCGGTCCCAGGCCCCAAATAGCAGGCCCCGCGGCAGCCGGACACCACAGGCACCGCGGTGATCGCACACCGGACGCAACACGGGAAGACACATCGCAGGCACCAAACGGCGACACAAAAGCGGTGGGACAGGCTGTGCCCGTCCCACCGCAGTTATGCTTATTCAGATTGCCGCAGTCAGCACCTCGGCCAGTTTGCCGGCTTCCTGCGGACTCATCTCGATAACGAGGCGACCGCCCCCTTCGGTGGGAATACGAACGACAATGCCGCGACCTTCAGCGGTCGCTTCGAGGGGGCCATCCCCCGTGCGAGGTTTCATCGCTGCCATGTTGAGGACTCCTTCTCAGAGTTCTGCCGCCGCCATCTGCGGTGGAGCACCTCATCAATCTTACCGGATAACTGATGATTTTCCTTGGCAGGTTACACAGTCTCACACATAGAAACTCAGCCATCAGATCAATTTTGTGTGGCAATTGAAAGGTTTTTCCTCGTCAACGCCCCTCACACTCGCGCATCAGCAACTAAGCACCTGTCGCCAGGCGCACCGCCTCCTCCGGATCATCAACAACGTGCAGCAGGTCGACGTCGCCCGGAGAAATCATGCCCGTATTCACCATCGAGGAACGGATCCACTCGACCAGTCCCGACCAGTACTCGGTACCCACAAGCACGAGGGGGAAGGAACGAATCTTGCCGGTCTGCACCAGGGTCGCCGACTCGAAAAGCTCATCCATTGTGCCAAAACCGCCCGGCATAACGATAAAGCCCTGCGAGTACTTGACGAACATGGTCTTGCGTGCAAAGAAATACCGGAAGTTCACGCCGCGGTTGATCCACTGGTTCATGCTCTGCTCGTGCGGCAGCTCAATGCCCAGGCCCACGGAGATACCGCCTGCCTCCCACGCGCCACGGTTCGCGGCCTCCATCACGCCCGGGCCACCGCCCGTAATGACCGCGTAGCCGCGCTGAACCAGGAGTTCGCCGATCCGCTGAGCACACTGGTACCAGGGTTCGTCTGGACGCGTGCGCGCGGAACCGAACACAGAAATGGCGGGGCCGACCTTCGCCAGGGCCTCGAACCCTTCGACGAACTCGGACTGGATCCGCAGAACACGCCAGGGGTCCGTATGCTTCCAGTCCGCGCTGTGTTCGGTCTGAAGCAGCGAAGCATCGGCCGTCAGGCGCGGGATCTGGTCCCCGCGCAGAACGACGGATCCGCGGCGGTAAGTTTCTTCCGGGGTAGTCATGGTCTCTCCTGACGGTCATGGTGGGTGGGGCGCGGCGCGCCCGGGCCCGCTACTGCGCGAGCAGGAAGGCACGCAGGGTCTCGTGCACCCTGACAATATCCGAGACGGGCGCGTGTTCGTCGCGCGTGTGCGCGAGCAGCGGATCGCCTGGCCCGAAGTTCATCGCGGGCACTCCCACCTGCGTAAAGCGGGCAACGTCCGTCCACCCGACTTTCGCGCTGAGCGCGAGCTGAACCCCGGCCTCGTCCGCGACGCGACGGGCGACGGACAGGAAGCGCTCGGCGACGGGCGAGTCCGCCCCAGGCCGCGCACCCTCGCACAGGTCATCGACTTCGATGGTTGCGCCGGTTCCTTCGAAGAGACCGCGCACCCATTCCAAGGCGTCGTCGGCGCGTTTGGAGGGCGCGAAGCGGTAGTTGACGGTCATGGAGGCGGCCTCGGGGATGACGTTGTTCGCTATGCCGCCCTCGACGCGCACGACGGAGAGGGATTCGCGGAATTCAAGGCCGTCAACCACCTCGATGGGGTTACCGAAGGACGCGATACGCTCGATGACGGGGGCCATCGCGTGAATCGCGTTAACGCCCATCCAGGCGCGCGCCGAGTGCGCAGCGCGTCCCGGGAAGTGCGCGATGACGCGCAGAGTTCCGTTGCAGCCGCCTTCAACGTGCGCGGCAGTGGGTTCGCCCAGCAGAGCGAGGTCACCGGCGAGCCACTGCGGGTACAGGCGCTGGATGCGGCCCAGGCCGTTGAAGTGCGAGGCGACTTCCTCGTGGTCGTAGAAAATCCACGTGACGTCTGCGGTGAGCGCCTCGCGTGCGCCGCCCCTGATCAAAGCACCGGCCTCGCATGCAAGAGCCAGGGCGGCCGCGCAGCCGCCGAGCATATCGACTGAACCGCGCCCCCACACGACCTCGACGCCGTCACGCACCTCGAGGCGTCCAGGAACATTCTCGGCGATGGGAACCGTGTCCAGGTGCCCGGCAAGGACGACGCGCTGCGGCAGCCCGAGGTGGGTCCGCGCGCACACCGCATCCCCGTCGCGCAGGATCTCCAGGGTGTCCACCGAGCCGAAGCCCGCGCCACGCAGCGCCGCCTCGACCGCGTCCGCGAGGGGTCCTTCCTCTCCCGACACCGAGGGGATATCGATCATCTGGCGCGTCAGCGAGAGCGCATCGGTCGCGTCCGTGAGCTGCATGGGTCCTCCTTTGTGATTGCTTCCAGGATACCGGCGCACTCCCCCACCTGCGTCTGTACACACGCTGTGCGAGAGACGCAACCTGTTCGTCTCGCTCCGTTTTTGCGAGTCCGCTTCATAGTGTTACCCTCAGCACATGACACGCTGTGCTGGCCCGTCGCTATTTGCGGGTATCGCTTCTTTCTTGTCCGCTGCTACCCGTGGTCGATTCCGCCTGATCATCGGATACGAGGCCTCGCACACCGGGGATCTCGCCCGCGATGGTGCCGCAATCATTGAAGGGTTGGGCGGTCATGCTCTGCTCATGCCGCGCGCACTACCGGCACCGCTGACAGCTTTCTCGGTGCGCATGGTCATGGCCGACGGGGCGCTCTACATCCACAGCAGCGGCGAGGCACTGATCTATCTGGGTGGGCGCGCGGTCGACCGCTCGCGTGAGGGTGCGCTCGCCTCCGAGGCCGAACTCTCCCTCATCGACGAGGCCGCGGTCAGCGAC
>NZ_CAJPJE010000037.1:0-23915 GCF_905369875.1 Actinomyces sp. ICM47 | reverse complement strand
GATAGGTTATGCACATGCGGATAGGTAACGAAGATATGGTTAGGAAAATAAGCTATCCGCATGCACATAACCTATCCATATGCGTACGACCTATCCGCGTGTGCACAGGGGGAGAGGAAACCGTGCGCTGGTGAGGTCGGACGCGAAACCGCCGCCTGGGTCCACTAGTACAACACCTGCCGCCCACACCTCGCCCTGGACGGCATCACGCCACAACAAGCAGAAAACCAACACACAACAACACGAAAGGAAGCGGCCTAAACAAGCCTCCACAAAACTCAGGTCTCGACAGTCTACGAGGGGCGCTGCTTGCCCGTTGACGCGCACGCTAACCCGCTGTTCGAAGCGTGGGCCTTCTCGTCCACACGCTAACCCGCTGTTCGGAGTGTGGGCGGGGTTGCCCACGGACGGATTAGCGGGTTAGCGTGCGGGTAAGGGGGTTAACGCTCGGAAGAGCGGGTTTATGTGTGCGAATACCCGCGCACACCAAGCCTTACGCGGGCACGACACCTTCGGTGCACAGCTTGTCCATGACGCGGTCGAGGGTCGCACCCACGGGGTCGCGGACGATCAGGTCCGCGTGCGCGTCGGCCGAGGTCGGGGTGGCGTTCATGAGCACCAGGTGATCCCCGGAGAAGTAGTTGATGAGGCCCGCGGCCGGGTAGACGACGAGGGACGTGCCGGCGACGATCAGCAATGATGCCCGAGCGATGGCAGACACGGCGGCCTCGATGACTCCCTGGTCGAGGGATTCGCCGTACATGACGATGTCCGGTCGCATCTGCCCTCCGCACGACGGACACGCGGGCACTGGATCCCCGTCAATCTTGACAGCATCACTGAGCGCCGCGACGGCCCCGCAGCGCGTGCACACGAGCCGTTCCCAATTGCCGTGCAGCTCCCACACGGCGTGCGACCCGGCCCGTTGGTGCAGGTCGTCGATGTTCTGCGTGATGACGGCATCCAGCCGACCTGCGGCCTCCAGGGAGGCCAGGGCCTTGTGTGCGCCGTTGGGGTCGACGGGATGGTAGATCTCGCGGAACCACTCCCAGTACGCTTCGGGGTGCCGGGTAAAAAAGTCGATGCTCAGGACGGTCTCGAGGGGAATCTCGCGCTCCTGGAAGTAGAAGCCGTTCGCCCCGCGAAAATCGGGGATCCCCGACTCGGTGGAGACACCCGCGCCCCCGAAAAACACGGTGGACGGTGACTCTGCAATCCAATCAGCCAGGGTCGAAACGTCGCTGTTCATGAGGGCCTCCTCGAGATGACTACTCTCCCAGGATACGCCCGAGGCCGGGGCACCACGCGGGAACCCCGGCCTCGTGATGGTCTGAAAATCAGGCGAAGGTCAGTGCCTGGCGGGCGATTGCCAGCTCCTCGTTGGTCGGGAAGACGTAGATTGTCACCGTCGAGTCGGGGGCGGAAATGACGCGCGGCTCGCCGGAGCGAACCTTGTTCGCCTCAACGTCGATCTTCACACCGAAGGGGGCGAGGGCCTCGGCCAGCTCGCGACGCACTGCTGCGTCGTTCTCGCCGATGCCAGCGGTGAAGGTGATGACGTCCAGGCCGCCCAGCTCGGCAGTGTAGGACCCCACGTACTTCAGCAGGCGGTTAATGTAGACATCCATGGCGACGCGGGCGCGCTGCTGAGCCTCGGGGTCCTCATCGTTGTGGATCATGTCCCACACGGAACGCATGTCGGACTCGCCGGTCATACCCTTCATGCCGGACTTCTTGTTGAAGAGGGTGTCGACCTCGTCAACACTCATGCCGGCGACGCGCTGCAGGTGGAACACGACGGCGGGATCGATGTCGCCGGTGCGGGTGCCCATCATGAGGCCCTCGAGGGGGGTCAGGCCCATGGACGTGTCGATCGGCTTGCCGTTCTTGACGGCCGACACGGATGCGCCGTTGCCCAGGTGCAGGACGATCTGCTTGAGGTCGTCGCGGCCTTCCAGCTTCGCGATCTCCTGGGAGACGAACTGGTGGGAGGTGCCGTGGGCACCGTAGCGACGCACCGAATACTTCTCGGCGGTCTCGGTCTCCAGGGCGTACAGGGCCGAGCGGGCGGGCAGCTGCTGGAAGAACGCGGTGTCAAAGACGGCGACGTGGGGGACGTCGGGCATGAGTTCGCGCGCCACGTCGATGCCCTTGAGGTGGGCGGGGTTATGCAGGGGAGCCAGCGGGCACAGCTCTTCGATCAGGTTGCGGACCTCGTCGGTGATGAGGGCGGGACCGTCGAAGTAGCGGCCGCCCTGAACGACGCGGTGGCCGACGGCGAGGATGCCAGCTTCGGCCAGGGTCGGACCCTCGGTGTCAAAGAGGCGCAGAACTTCACGCATGCCGACGGTGTGGTCGGGAACCGGCAGTTCTTCCTCGGTGACGGCGTCGCCGTGTACGTGCTTGATGAGGCCCATCGGGTCGCCGATGCGCTCAACGAGGCCCTTGGCGATCGCGTCGCCGGTCTCGGGGTCGACGAGCTGGTACTTGATGGAGGAGGAACCGGAGTTAATGACGAGAACGGAGGACGAGGTCACGCGTTCGCCTTTCGTGTTGGTGAGGTGGAAGAGAGATGTACGAGGCCGGGGTCCGGTCAGCGACAATAGTAACCGGACCCCGGGACCTGGGTCCCGCTCAGCCCTGGGCCTGGACGGCGGTCAGGGCGACGGTGTTGACGATGTCTTCGACGAGGGCGCCGCGCGACAGGTCGTTGACGGGCTTGTTGAGGCCCTGCAGGACCGGGCCGACGGCGAGCGCGCCGGAGGAGCGCTGGACCGCCTTGTAGCCGATGTTTCCGGCTTCCAGCGAGGGGAAGACGAAAACGGTGGCCTTACCAGCGACCTCGGAGCCGGGCAGCTTCTTGGAGGCGACGGCCGCATCGACGGCCGCATCGAACTGGATGGGGCCTTCGATGGCCAGCTCGGGGGCCTTCTCGCGGGCGAGGCGGGTGGCCTCGACGACGGCGTCAACGTCCGGGCCTACCCCGGAGGTGCCGGTCGAGTAGGAGAGCATCGCGACGCGCGGGGTGACGCCGAACTGGGCGGCGGTGCGCGCGGAGGTCACGGCGATGTCGGCGAGCTGCTCGGGCGTGGGGTTGGGGTTGACGGCGCAGTCGCCGAACGCCCACACGCGGTCCTTCATTGCCATGAGGAAGATGGAGGAGACGACGGAGACGCCGGGGGCGGTCTTGATGATCTGGAAGGAGGGGACGATCGTGTGCGCGGTCGTGTGGGCTGCACCTGAGACCATGCCGTCGGCGTCGCCCATGTGGACCATCATGGTGCCGAAGTAGGACACGTCGGTGACCTTCTTGCGGGCCTGCTCGAGGGTGACGCCCTTCTTGGCGCGCAGGCGCGCGAACTCCTCGGCGTAGCGCTCGAGGTAGGCGGGGTCATCCACGGAGACGACCTGGGCGGCGCTCAGGTCGAGGCCGAGCTCGCCGGCGCGCGTGGCGACGTAGTCGGCGTCGCCCACGAAGGTGATGTCGGCGATGCCGGCGGCGAGGACCTGGGCGGCGGCCTGGAGGACGCGGTCGTCGTCGGGTTCGGGCAGGACGATACGCTTGCGGTCGGCGCGGGCGCGCTCGATGAGGTCGGCCTGGAAGGCGAGCGGGGTGACGGCCGTGGGGGTGGCTGCGGCGCGCAGTGTGGCGGCGGCGTCCTCACCCAGGGGCAGGGTCAGGACGGGCACGTCGACCTCGAGTGAGGGAGTGCCACCGGTCAGGATCACGGCGACGACGGAGGCGGCAGCGGCCTCAGCGCGCAGGCGGGCGGCAGCGATTTCCTCGGTGAGCAGCTCGGCGCTGGCACCCTCGGCGTCGAAGGCGAGGACAACGCCCGCGCGGGTGGAGGCAGCGAGGTTCAGGTTCCAGGCCACGTGATCGAAGGCGCGGTTCGAGGCCTCGCGGGCGGGGGCGATGAGCGCGTCCTCGCCGACTGCACGGACGGATTCGACCGCTGCGGGCAGCGCGGAGGCGGGGTGCAGGGCCGCGTCGGTGGCGGTCGTGCCGGCCAGGGCGTCGACGGTGGCGACACCGAGAACGCGGGCCAGCTCGTCAGTGGCGAGGGCAGCTGCCTCCGACGAACCGGGGGCGACGACGATGAAACGAGACACTCGAATACTCCTTTGGGACGAGAAGATATGGTGTGGCCGGAAAGCCTTTAGTCCTATCCTAAACCCGCTTGCCGTCATTTTGTGACGCTCTTTCGGCTCGAGGCCGGGGCTGTGGATGCGGGAACAAGGGCAATCGCTGACCGATTGTGTCGGATTGTACGCTAGGGTAGGGGGCGTGGAAAACGAGGAGACAACCGTGCGCACACGACTGGGTGCGTTTCTCGGCGCTACCCTGAGCGCGGGTGGTGTCCTCGGCGTCATCGCTCTGGCTGTGACAGATCACCGACATCGGGCGGTCATGCTGCTGGTCGCAGTCCTCGTCGGAATGGGGATCGTGCGTCTGTGGACGCCCGGGCGACCCTGGTTTGCCTCACGCGGGCGCCTCGCCGACGCGATTGTGTACGTGATTCTCGCCGCGATTATCTGGTATCTAGCTCCCTTTGTGTCGACGATGGCGGTGCGCTGAAAGCCTGGTGATCGTTGAATCCGCGCAGGAAACCACGGCCTCGTCAACAGTGAGTGGGACGGAGGAGAGGCGTGGCGCATATCCCGTATCGTGGTTTCGGATTCAAGAATTCGTAAAGGTCGGGCATTCTATGGGTGACCCATCGTCCCTAATCTCAAGGTGAAACACATGCGCGCGTTCCTGCGTAAGTCCGGAATTCTCGTGTGGGTGATCGCTGCGATCATCCTTGCGACTATCCTTGGATCGATCCGTGTCGGCGGCAACCATTTGGTCCCCGTGGAGATCGGTCGTATCTTCGCGACGTTCTCGGCTATTTTCAGCCAGTTCCTGTCCTTCTCTATTCCGCTGATCATCATCGGCCTCGTGACCCCCGCTATCGCGGACCTGGGCCGCGGTGCCGGCAAGTGGCTGGGCATTACGACGGCGATCGCCTACGGCTCGACGCTCTTCTCGGGCTTCCTGACCTTCCTGGTGTGCGCATCCCTGTTCCCGCGTCTGCTCGCCTCCACGCAGCTGGCCTCGGTGGCGGAGCCCGGTAGCGCGCTGGATTCCTACTTCACGATCGAGATGCCCGCGCCGCTGCAGGTTATGACGGCCCTGCTGCTGTCCTTCGTGGTGGGCCTGGGCCTGTCGATGGTCCCGCGCGGCGTCCTGCGCAAGGGCTTCATCGAGTTCCGCGCCATTATTACGCGCCTCATCGAGACGATCATCATTCCGCTGCTGCCCCTGCACATCTTCGGCATCTTCCTGAACCTGACCTACACGGGCGAGGCCGCCTCCGTCATCCGTACCCTGCTGCGTGTCGTGGTCGTGGTCCTGGTCCTCGAGGTCGTCATCCTGCTGACCCAGTTCTGCTTCGCCGGTGCCGTGGCTCGCCGCAACCCCATCAAGGCGCTGCTGACGATGATGCCCGCCTACCTGACGGCGCTGGGCACCTCCTCCTCCGCCGCGACCATCCCCGTGACGCTGCGCCAGACCAAGAAGAATGGCGTGTCCGACGCGGTTGCGTCCTTCACTATCCCGCTGTGCGCCACGATCCACCTGGCCGGCTCAACCTCGAAGATCTTCTCCTTCGCGTTCGCGATTGTCCTGACCCAGGGCCTGACGGTATCCACCCTCCAGTGGGTCGGCTTCATCTTCATGCTCGGTATCACGATGGTCGCCGCCCCCGGCGTCCCCGGCGGTGCCATCATGGCGGCCACCGGTCTGCTGAGCTCCATGCTGGGCTTCGATGACGCGCAGGTCGCCCTCATGATCGCGACCTACATCGCGCTGGATTCCTTCGGCACCGCCACGAACGTGACGGGCGACGGCGCGATCGCGCTCATTATTGATCGCATGGCGCACGGCTCGATCGGTAACGAGGGCGACCCGGAGAACGCCCGCGAGCTGGCGTTTGACGGCATGGCCTACCTGGACCGCGTGTCGGTTGAGGGCGTTGTCAGCCCCGAGGATCTGGCCGATTCTGCTGCCCGTAACGGTGCGGAAGTCAGCGCGTAAGTCCTGCTCGACGCCCTGTGCGCGCCCGCCGGTTTCGGCGGGCGCGCACTTGTCGTTTCCTCGGTAATTGGGCGTTTGGCCCTAGTGGTAGGAGGCATATGTCACGTAGAATTGACCACGATAGGCACATCGGGCCACCTGGCCCTCACCGTCAATGAAAGATGGCAGAACAATGAGCACAGTCCGTATCGGTGTCCTCACCTCGGGCGGCGACGCCCAGGGTATGAATGCTGCCGTTCGCGCAGTGGTGCGCACGGCTCTGGCCAGGGGAGCGCAGCCCTATGCGATCCTTGAAGGCTGGCAGGGTGCATGCGACGGCGGCGGCTCCATTAAGAAGATGGAGTGGTCGGATGTTTCTTCGATCCTTGCTGAGGGTGGCACGGTTATCGGCACGGCTCGCAGCGCTGAGTTCCGTACCTACGAGGGACGCCACCGCGCCGCCGCGAACCTGCTTGAGCATGGTATCGACCACCTCGTCGTCATCGGCGGCGATGGTTCCCTGTCGGGTACGAATGAGTTCCGAGGCGAGTGGCCTCAGCATGTCGCCGAGTTGGTCTCCGAGGGTGTTATCACGCAGGAGTTTGCCGACGCTCACCCGTCGCTGATCATTGTCGGCTTGGTCGGTTCGATCGATAATGACATGGTGGGCACGGACATGACGATCGGTGCGGACACTGCGCTGCATCGCATTCTGGATGCTATTGACCAGCTCACCAGCACGGCGGCCTCGCACCAGCGCACCTTCGTCGTCGAGGTCATGGGTCGCCACTGCGGGTATCTGCCCCTCATGGCTGCGGTCGCGGGCGGTGCTGACTACGTGTTCACACCTGAGGACCCGGCGGGCCAGGGCTGGCAGGACGACCTGGCCGAGCACCTGCGCCTGGGCCGCGAGGCCGGTCGCCGTGAGTCAATTGTTCTCGTCGCCGAGGGCGCCCACGACCGCGACGGCAACGAGCTGTCCACGCAGCTGATTGCAGACACGATCCAGGAGCGCACGGGCGAGGATGCTCGCGTGACGATCCTCGGCCACGTGCAGCGCGGCGGTACTCCGTCGGCCTACGACCGTTGGATGTCCACGCTGCTGGGCTACGCGGCCGTCCAGGAGATCCTCGACTCCTCCGCTGAGGACGAGCCCGTCATCCTGGGTGTACGCCGAAACCGTATTACTCGCGTCCCGCTCATGAAGGCGGTGCACGACACGCGCGCGGTCAAAGACCTCATCGCCGCGGGCGACTACGCTGCTGCCCAGGCGTCGCGCGGATCCTCCTTCTCTTCGATGGTCGGCATCTACCACCTGCTCTCTACGCCTCCGCAGCTGATTCCCGAACCGACGGGCGATTCGAAGCGTGTCGCGATCCTGCACGCAGGTGGTCTGGCACCCGGCATGAATACGGCGGCCCGCGTCGCCGTGCGTCTGGGCATTGCGCGTGGCTGGACGATGCTGGGCGTCGACGGTTCGTGGAGTGGTCTGGCGGACGACCGCGTGCGAGAGCTGAGCTGGTCCGACGTCGAAGGCTGGGCCTTCAAGGGAGGCGCGGAGCTGGGCACGAAGCGCGATGTCCCGCCGATTGAACAGTTCTACGCGCTGGGCCGCGCTATCGAGCGCAACGAGATTGACGCGCTGCTGGTGATCGGCGGCATGAACGCCTACCTGGGCGTGCATGCGATCCAGGCCGAGAAAGACCGCTACCCGGCCTTCCGCATTCCGATGCTGCTGATCCCCGCGTCGATCGACAACAACTTGCCCGGCTGTGAGCTCGCGATCGGTACGGACACGGCGATCAACAACGCCACGTGGGCGATCGACCGCATCAAGGAGAGCGCGGCGGCCTCTAAGCGTTGCTTCATCGCCGAGACGATGGGACGCCGCTGCGGCTACCTGACCCTCATGAGCGCGCTGTCCGGCGGTGCCGAGTACATGTACATCAACGAGGAATCCCCATCCCTCCAGCAGATCGCTGCGGATGCTGATCGGATGGTGAACTCCTTCAAGTCCGGCCGACGCCTCTTCCTGACTCTCGTCAACGAGTCCGCGTCCCGGTACTACGACCGTGACTTCCTCGCCGACGTGTTCACCGCCGAATCTGAGGGCATCTACGACGTACGCCACCAGGCGCTCGGCCACATGCAGCAGGGCGGTGCCCCCTCGCCGTACGACCGTCTGCTCGCCACGCGCCTGATCGCCCGTGCCTTCGATCAGCTTGTCGCGCAGTTCGAATCCGGCGACCGCCGTGCCTACTACATCGGCCAGGTCGGCAACGCCGTCGAGGCACGCCCGGTCAAGCAAATGTTCGATGACCTGGATATCGTCAATCGCCGCCCCTTCCATCAGTGGTGGCTCGATCTCGTCCCGGTCCAGCGCATCGTGTCGCTGCAGAACCCAGGCATCGAGGCAGCCCCCATCCACATCGACGACCCTGTCGAGTAGTAGGACACTCCCGGTTGATCCGGGATGAACGAGGCCGTGGTTCCGTGAGCGCTTGCGGGCCACGGCCTCGTCCGTCGTCAGGGAAAACGAGGGTGACCGAGGGCGCATTGACCGCTAAACTGGGAGCTACATATCCCTACTGTCAGGAGCACCCATGAGTGATATCCCCGTGATCGACCCGACGATGACCCCCGCGTGGGACAAGCTCGACCAGCTGGCCGACACCTTTGAACCCGATCTACGCAAGATGTTTGCGGACGATCCCGAACGCACGAAGAAGTTCACCTTCCAGGCTGCCGACCTGCACGTCGACCTGTCGAAGAACCTCGTGTGCCCCACGCTGCTGGGGCACCTGCTCGCGCTCGCCGAGCAGACCGGCGTGGCGGACCTGCGCGACCGCATGTTTGCGGGCGAGCACATTAACGTCACCGAGGACCGCGCCGTCCTGCATACCGCGCTGCGCCGTCCCGCGACCGACTCCCTGACGGTCGACGGCCAGGACGCAATCGCCGACGTGCACGAGGTGCTGGAGAAGGTCTACGCCTTCGCCCGCCGCGTCCGCTCCGGCGAGTGGGTGGGCATCACCGGCAAGCCCGTTAAGACCGTCGTCAACGTTGGCATCGGCGGCTCCGACCTGGGGCCCGTCATGGCGTACGAGGCCCTCAAGCCCTACGTGCAGGAGGGCCTGGAGTGCCGCTTTATCTCCAACATCGACCCCACCGATGCGGGCGAGACCACGAAGGACCTGGATCCCGAGACGACCCTCGTGATCGTCGCGTCCAAGACCTTCACGACGCTCGAGACCATCACGAACGCGAAGGTCGTGCGTGCCTGGCTGCTGGACAGCCTGCGTGAGCGCGGCATCGTCACCGACGAGGCCTCCGAGAAGGAAGCGATCGCCAAGCACTTCGTCGCCGTGTCGACCGCCCTGGACAAGGTTGCCGAGTTCGGCATCGACCCGGACAATGCCTTCGGCTTCTGGAGCTGGGTGGGCGGTCGCTACTCCGTGGACTCCGCCGTCGGCACCTCCCTGGCCGTCGCGATTGGCCCCGAGGGCTTCGCGGCCTTCCTCGCCGGCTTTAACGCGATGGACCGCCACTTCGTCGAGGCCGAGCCCGAGAAGAACGTGCCCCTGCTCATGGGCCTGCTCAACGTGTGGTACTCGAACTTCCTGGGTGCCGATACGCACGCGGTTCTGCCCTACTCGCAGTACCTGCACCGCTTCCCCGCGTACCTGCAGCAGCTGACCATGGAGTCCAACGGCAAGTCCGTGCGCCGTGATGGCAGTCCCGTCACCTACGAGACCGGTGAGGTCTTCTGGGGTGAACCCGGTACCAATGGTCAGCACGCCTTCTACCAGCTGATCCACCAGGGCACCCGCATGGTCCCTGCCGACTTCATCGCGTTTGCGAACCCGACGTGGGCGCTGGGCGATGGCGACGCTGACATGCACGAGCTGTTCCTGTCGAACTTCTTTGCGCAGACCAAGGCCCTGGCGTTCGGCAAGACCAGCGAGGAGGTGCGCGCCGAGGGCACGCCTGAGGCCATCGTCTCCGCCCGCGTGTTTACCGGTAACCGTCCCACGACGTCGATCATGGCCCCGGCCCTGACCCCCTCGGTCCTGGGCCAGCTGATCGCCCTGTACGAGCACATTACCTTCGTGGAGGGTGCTGTGTGGGGCATCGATTCCTTCGACCAGTGGGGCGTTGAGTTGGGCAAGGTCCTGGCCAAGCAGATCCTCCCCGCCATCGAGGGTTCGACCGAGGCCCTGGATGCGCAGGATCAGTCGACCCGCGCTCTCATCGAGTACTACCGCGCGAACCGCACGAAGTAGTCTCGTCTGAGTTCATCGGGGGTCGCGTCGGCTGGCGCGGCCCCCACGTCTTCTCTGATGCACGGCGACCGGGAGATTCCAGGTCCAATCGCGTTTCGCAGACTTATTCAGTTTGCGATGCAGCCATTCCGTCACGGTGATACCGGAAAAGAAAGCTTCCCTGACTTGGCGGTTACTTACTGCGGCGTCGTCGATCTGTTTCAACTCATCATCGGTCAACGAATCGAGCGTGGCAAGAACATCAGCGATATCCCGCGTCTGCTGGTATGTGCTAGAAAAAGTGAGAGCACGGAGCAACGAGGCTCTCGTCTCCTCGCGTGTCCTCGGCTCCATGGCGAGCCAAGTGCCTACCCCCCGAGCGATTTCCGCTTCGTCCAGCGGTTCGGAGGGTATGAAGTCCTGCTTGGACTTCAAAAAACCCGTGGAGTGTTCTGCGCTGTCATAGCGTATCCAGAGGGCTGGTGTATTGCGTCCTATCGCCCAGCCGATTTCCTGTTGGCACCACGCGCTATCCGTGTAGCCCCGTGAAGCGATACACAGGAGTGCAGAACTCTCCTTGAGATGTTCGAGGAGCTCCTGCGCCCAATCCGCGCCTGGGTGGATCAAGTGGCTGGCGATGATGGTGTCAACCCCTAGGATTGCAAGCTCCTCGCGCAGTGCTAACGCGTATTTTTTGCCTTCTTCATTCTCACGATGGCTCAGAAATACTTGCATGTGTTCTCCTGTTAGCCCTTGTTGGAGTGTTGAACTGACAACGAAGAGAGTCCCTTCGCGATCAATGCGCCAAGCTCGGAGGCGCGCTGTGTGGTCACGAGGTGTCGGTGATCGTCGTTGTTCAGGCCGGTGCGCGTGGGGTCAAACAGCTTCTTGATCTCGTCGATTGCCTTCTGATATGCATCGGACTCGTTGTTTTCAGCCAGCGCTTCAGCTGATACAGGAAGATTTGGCCCGAGTTCGAGCTCGCGTGCTAATAGGGCAGCGGCTCCGCCGAATCCGCCCGCGATGAACAGCGGCTGACCTTTCCGGAGTGTATACAACGCCTCTTCGACGATTCCGGGGAGGTTGCCGATGTATCCGTCCGGGTTATCCGTTGACTGACGTCGTGTCTTTCCTCCGGTCAGCAGGCGCGCGTCGCAGTACTGGGGGAGAGCCTGCCTGATTTGGTGGAGAGCATGGGCAGTCTCGTTCGAGTCGCCCTGCCATGGCGGAAGGTCATCAAAATCCTTGATCGTGAGACCGTTTTTGTCGAGAACGACGATGGAGGCGTTCCTGGCGAAGTGGTTGGCTGCTTGGGAGAGTCTCTCGATTGATGCGTTGCTTGTCAGGGAGACGTAGGGGACCGCCAAACTGAACATCTGCCCGGGGTGTATGTTGTCCTGTTCAGGATCGCCCGCTAGGCGTGCGTAGGCTTTGACTGATGCGGTGTAGCTGGACACTGTGTCCATGACCGCCGTTGTCAGATCAGGGACGTGCGTGCCGGGAGCGCCCGCGTACAGGAGGCTGCCCCCGCCGATCAGCATCATTTGCGAAACTTCCGCAACAGCGCATTCAAGGTGTGTCGGACTCAGGCCGATAGACGCCAGATCGTCGGCTAGGGCCATCGAGATCCCAAGGGTCTTTCCGGTCAGCGGACGATCCTGCGAGAGAAGCGGAGTTGTCAACTTGGGTTCGTCTGTGCCAAGCACTCCACCCGCAGCAAAGAAAGACCTGGGGGTCAGTAGGTGCACCTGTCCTTTCTCGTAGCCCGCTTGGACACACAGGTCGACTAAGAAGTCTTGTTCGGCGGGGAGCAGAGGCGGGTCGGGGTGGAGCAGCCAGAAGTGATTGTCATAAGGGAATGTATTCCTGTGTTCTTGAATGAACTTCAGCAACACAGTGGGTTCAGGTGCGGTGGGCGGGGCACAATCGAAGCCTGGGTGATTCTTGGACTGCGACGGTGATAGTGTTGTACTCGCCTTCGCGGCGTCTACGTGTGCGGAAATATCTTGGCAACGCCACAACGCGAATTTGAGAGCCTCATCGACGAGGCGGTTCAGAGCGGTGACAATGGCCTCGTCGACGGGATCCTCTGCTTGCGTTCCTTCTGGTGGTGCCCACCTCTTGGGGATCTGTGGACATGCGATTGTCGGTACGTGATCAAGGAGGAATGAGCCGCGCGATTCTCCGGCACTGAGCGCGGAGAGACACACGATAGGCACTCCAGCGCGCTTTGCCTCGTACACTTCCCACTGGGTCCACTCGCGGCTGGAGTAGTGATCCGTGCGCACCATAAGGAGCGCGCTCGTCCTGGCGCGCTCGCGTATGGCCTCGTCCCATTTCTCGCCCGTCTGTAGGTCGAACACGTCGAAAAAAGGCAGCAAATGAGTCCGGTGAATCTGATTCAGGACTCTCGTTGTTACGCCTGTCGTTGTGCGCCCGGTGCGGTCTGCCTCGGGTATATCGGCTTGTGCATGTGACACGAAGATCCGTAGACGGGTGTCGGACGAGATAGATTCCATTCCTGCTTGGTGCCACAAGAGATTTTGGATGATCGCCTGTCCTACCCCGCGGGTTACCTCACCTGCAGCGTAGGCTTCTTCGCCGATGACGGGACCCTGGCAGTTGGCTAGCGGTTTCACGAATGGAGCGGAAGTGTCGAGGCCTTTCGCACCAATAATCGGGAAGATTAAGACACTGGGGGTGGCTGCTGAAGATGCACTCTCGCGCAGTGTGCCAAGACTCTTCAAGTACCTGGACCATGCACTGTGTTGATCCTCTGAGGCTTTGATCATGTGGCGGCCAATGACTGGGATAATGACAGTGAAAGGGGACGCAGTGCCACTCGCTGAGTCCTGGTAGAGGGCCTGCATATCGTCTGCTGTCGTGTCGACCGTGCCGCAGCGTGTAGGGATCGGCGCAGGTGCATCGCAGCCCGTGGTGCGGGGATAAGAGCGAGAGAAAACCTCGATCGCGCTGCCTGCCAAGCCGGAGAAGTGCTCCGAATGGTAGTGGTTAACCAGCCTCTCGAAAACATCTTGACCGCATTTGTCTTTTGGGTGCCAGACGACATAGATATCGAGCACTGTGGGGGAGGGGGCTGCGAGTTCTTCCGTTAAAACAGTGGCCTGTATGCTGCCTGTCATACTGTCTCAGTCTAGGCGCATAATGTTTGGTTGACAAGCTACCCTAGGCTGTGATATAGGGGTTTTGTTTTATCGTGTCACTTGTTGACATATCGTGACATGTGTGATTCAAGTACGCTTGGATACGCGCGCGTGCCCACTGCCCGGATGGACGTGCCGTCGGAGGCATAGGGTTGGCTGAGAGTGCGCGCACCCTATATGTTGAGGTAGGCCTAGGTTTTCCGGGATGGGGGGCAAGTCTCACTTCCAACCGAAGAAACGTGCCGCGTTGGCGCAGATTACGCCGAAAATGAAGAGAACGAGCGCTGCTCCCCAGCGCTGGGTGGCACCGACGATGTGGACTCTTCCGACGATTAGATACCCCACAGCCAGGAAAGCCTCTAACTCGAGCATCGTAGCTATGAGCGCGGATATGGAGGTTCTGGCTGACGCAGGGAGTGCCCCGAAGCCGAGGACAGCAACGCCGAACATGGTTGCGAAAATGATGGTGATGGTTCTGAAGAATCCGCGCCCTTCGGGGCCATTGTGGGACCCATATGTCAGTCATAATCTGATCGACCGCTCATTTTGTGTTGGTTGCGCGAATCCTCGAGGCACACAACTGGTGCCTCGGGGTGGGACTATGCCCCGAGGCACCGACAAGCGTGCTACGCCCGGCTTCTCAGGCGGGCACGCTGCCTGGCGAGAAGAAGCGCCCCTCCTGCTCCCACGCCGATGGCGACGCTAAGGAGACCCGAGTGTGCTCCAGAGTTCGCAAGCCTAGGCTCCTCGCCCGACGGGGAAGGTGTCTCTCTCTGGCTCGTGCTCGGGTTCGGTTCGCTCGGGGTGAGCGAGCGCGGGAAACGCAGCTTGGACCACACCAAGCGGTGGTCCGAGGTAGGAAACGGGGCGAGACCGGTCAAACGGAAAAGCTCGTCGTCGCGTGTCGGCCAGAAGACTCCCGCCTCCTCGACCTGGGTGCCGACATTTGGTAGGACGTAGTCGATGCGCAGATTCCCCGGCCGAGGATTGTCGCCGAAGTCGCCCGTATCGTAGGCGGGATTCGTCCTGTGCGTCAGGTTCGCGCCTCCCTGAAGCTCCGCTTCGCGGGCGCCTCCCAGCGAGGTCGGTGCCGTGTCGACGATCTGCGGGCTGGTAAGCAGCTGATCAATAGCCCCCGGGTACGAGTCCCCGTCAAGTGGATCCGAGTTGTAGTCCCCGAGAATCACGAAGTTGGCGTCCTCGGTCAGGCCTCCCTTCGCTCCGTTGTCGTCATAGAGGTAGTCGGCCCGGTTCGCCACGTAGTCGGCCCACAGGCGGATCTCATCGAAGTTTCGTTTCTTGTTACGCTGCTCGGCTCCGTCGAATGACGGCGGCGTCGGGTGTGCTGCCAGCACGTGGATCGTCGTGCCATCAACATCGATCGGTAGGTCCACGTGCGTCTTGGAAGACAGGGGGAAAGCGTTGAGCACCTCGTCGGAGTACCAGCCGGTGCCGTCGCTCTTGGTGGGGAGAAGAGCTCCCGGCATGTCCTTCCACAGGAAGTGTTGGAAAGAACGAACCTGGTCGTTCTTAATCGGGTACTTGGAGTAGACAACGAAACCGTACTGGCCCGGAAACTTGCCGAAGCCCCAGGCATCGGATGGGCCGGTTGTGCTTCCGTCTCCGTCCAGGTCGTAGCCGCTGGGAACGCCCGTGTTCACTGAACCCGACCAAGAGTAGGGGTAGGACACGGGCTGGGCACCATTGTGTGGGACTTCGAGGTAGTTCGTGCGAAAGAGATCAACCGCGGCAGCGTTGGCCTCGTAGTCGAACTCGTTGATCAGAATGATGTCCGGATCCACCCGCTGAATGGTTTCCGCCACGTTGGATGCTTGGGCGTTGTCCGCCGTGGTGAGGTCGTCGAGTAGCTGCCCCGGCGCCTCTCGGTTGAGGCTGGCGTTGAACGTGGCCACCGTGAGGACATCGGTTGTCGAGGACGGTGCGGACTCGGCGAGCGTGGGTGCGGACGATAGAAAGCACAGGGCAAGGGGGAGGCATGCTGCTGTGGCGACCGCGAGGGGCTTCATCGTTGAATCTCCTTCATCACCGTGGGAGTGTGTATGACAGATGATAAAACCTCGGCGGGCAACAAACAAGGAGGCGGTGACAGTGGTACGAGAAAGGGCATAGCATGAGTCATGCGATTGCTGTTCGACGCAGTCGTGCGAGTATCGAATCGAGGGTTCCATGGTTACAGCAGCTTCCCTGGCATCCATGGGTGTGAGCGCTCTGTCCACGTTTGTCCTGCCGATCATCATCCTCGTTGTCGCTCGGCGCAGATGGGGCTGTTCGCTGTGGTCTGCCGCCGTCGGCGCGCTGGTCTTCGTTGTCTTCGCTCTCCTCCTCGAGGGGGGATTGCACGCGCTGGTCTTCGCTGCGATCCCCAACCTGCCGAGTCAACCGATGCTGTACACGATCTATGCCGCGCTCGCGGCCGGGGTGTTTGAAGAACTCGGCCGAGTCTGTGGGTTCGCCGTTCTGCAAGCGAGCGACCGGCGTCCCGATGGCGTTGGGCGCGCCCTCGGAGCGGGCATTGGACACGGAGGTATCGAAGCAATACTGCTTGTGGGAGTAGCGACAATTTCTCACCTTGTGATCTCGGTTAGCGTCATCAATGCGGGTACGAGCGAGGCTTTCCTCGCTGGCTTGCCCGACGCCCAGCGCGATATCGTGGCCCGCCAGTTCGAGTTGCTCATCAATACGCCTGCGCCGTTCTACCTGCTGAGTATCGGCGAGCGTACCATCGCCATTGCCTTGCACATCGCCCTCGCCGTGTTGGTCTGGATGGCATTCACTGGGAGGATTCGCCGCTGGTGGATCCTCGGAGCGATCCTCGCCCACGCTCTGGCAGACGCAGGGGCAGCTCTGTATCAAAGCGGAGCGGTGAGTGTTTTCGTGGCGCAGGGGTGGGCCTTGATCGTCACCATCATCCTCGCACTGGCGGTCAGGCGAATCTACGTGTCCGCCAAAGCGCCGCTCGCCCGCGGGGCCGCGCAGGCCTCGTGAGCGAGCGACGGGCGGGACATGAGCTCACGCGGGAATGTCGCGCACGCGGTAGGCGATGAGGCCGCCAGCACAGCACGCGATACCCACGCCGAGCTGGACGGCCAAGGGGAGCCAGTGGGTCGTCCCCCACGGGTCGGCCACGTGCCCGAGGACGGTCAGATCCTGCGCCCACGTCGGCATGTCGATGAGGCCCCCGAAGAGACGCACGAAGGAACTCCACGCGATGACCACCCACGCCAGGGACCGCCACCGGGGCGCAGCGCCCACCAGGAACACGGCGATGCCCGCCGCCGCCACGACCCCCGGTAGCTGGGTGAGCGTGGAGACGAGCGCGCGACCGGCAGCGTGGTCCTCACTCACCTGGGTGGCCATCGCGGCTGCCAGCGCTGCCCCAGACACGAGGAGCAAGACTACCCCGGCGCCGATGGCGTCGGCCACGGCCGCTAAGAGCGCGCGCGTGCGCGGGACGCCGCAGGCCAGCACCGCCTCGGACAGCCCCTTCTCCTCCGACGCGGCCAGGCCGAGCACCCGCTGGACGACCGCTGTGGCCACGAGAGCAACCATCACGACCGTGAACAACGTGGTGTACTGGACGACGGGCCGCATCTCGGGGGCCATCTTGTCGAATAAGGCGGCGCTCGCTGGGGTGTTGGCGATCAGGTCGGACAGCCTGCCCGACATCGTGCCGAAGAGGGCCGCTGTGAGCACCAGTGCGAAGGCCCAGGCCGCCAGGCGCCGTGCGCCCAGGCGCGCGGTCAGGCCCAGGGGGCCGCGCACGCGCCACCGCCTGGCGGACACGGAGCGGTCAGCCAGCACCGCCCCCAGCAGTTCGCGGCGGGAGTGGAGCAACGCCGCCAGCGCCACCAGTGCGACGGCGACGAGCGCGAAGACGGCGAGCGCCCACACGCGCTCCGCCCCGAAGGGCCCGGCCACGTCCCGCCAGGCCAGGGGGCTCAGCCACCGCAGCCACGCGGCCCCCGTCTCGTCGGCCAGAACGCGGACGGCGAAGGCCACCCCGAAGACCGTGAAACATAGCCCCCGTGCGGCCGAGGCGTCCCGCACCAACTGCGAGGCCACCAGGGCGACGCCCGCGAAAGCCCATCCCTGGGCGATGGCCACGCCGCCGAACACGAGCGCACCCCGCAGGGGCGTCTCGCCCACGACGGCGTCCACGCCCACCAGCGAGGCCGCCAGGCCCGCGCCCGTGAGCGCCATGGCACCCATCGCCCACGCGGTCGCCGAGGCGAAGGGCGCCCATCGGCCCGCGCCCGCCCCGAGGACGACCTCGACGTGCCCGTCCTGCTCGTCGCGCCGGGCCAGCGCGGTCGTGAGCATGATCGCCATGATCGCCACGAGCCACAGCAGGTACCCGCCGTCCTGCCAACTCGCGAACTCCCCCATGGAGCCGGCGGCGGGGAGGGGGCCGAAGAGCAGGCGCACGCCCGGCACGTCGCGCATCTGGGACAGGATCGCGGTGCGCTCCTCGAACGAGGGGTAGGTGCGCTGCAGGGCGATCGGGCGGCCCAGCAGGAACAGCCACAGCGGCACCATCCACGCGAGCGCCTGCCACCTGTAGCGGCGCGTCGCCAGCCCCAGGCACCGCCGGAATCCCGTGAACGCGCTCATGACCGCGCCCCCTGGTCCCCCGAGTAGTGGCTCATGAACAAGTCCTCCAGGCTGGCGGGCTCCACTTGGACGTCGTCCACGCCCAGCTCCGCGACCGCGCCTAGGATCCCGGGCACCAGGGAGGAGGGCACGCGGGTCTCCACGCGGGTGCCGGTGGGGCGGACAGGGGTGCCGAGCCCGGCCAGGGCCTCGACGAGGCGGGGGCGGCGCGCGTCTGACTCCCCGACGCCGATGCGGATGGCGGTCTCGGCCAGGGAGCGCAGATACGACAGGTCGCCGCTCTCCACGGTCCGCCCGTCCTTGATGATCGTCACGTGCGAGCACAGGTCCTGGACCTCCGCCAGGATGTGGCTGGACAGCAGGACGGTGGCACCCCCCTCGGCGGCCTCGCGGACCGTGTCCGTGAAGACGCGCTCCATGAGGGGGTCCAGGCCCGAGGTCGGCTCGTCGAGGATGAGCAGGTCCACGGGCGCGGACAGGGCGGCCACGAGCGCCACCTTCTGCGCATTGCCCTTGGAGTAGGTCCGCACTTTCTTGGTGGGGTCCAGATCGAAGCGCTCGGTGAGCTCCTCCTCGCGGGCGCGGTCGCGCGAGCCGCGCAGGCCCGCCAGGGTGTCGAGCACCTGCCCGCCCGTGAGGCTGGGCCACAGGCTCACCGAGCCGGGCACGTAGGCGAGGCGGCGGTTGATGGCGGAGGCCTCGCGGGCGGGGTCCATCCCCAGGACTTGGGCGCGGCCGCCGTCGGTGCGGTACATGCCCAGCAGCACGCGGATCGTCGTGGACTTCCCCGCGCCGTTGGGGCCCAGGAAGCCGTGGATCTGGCCCCTTCCGACCCCCAGGTCGAGGCCGTTCAAGGCCTTGACCCTCCCGAAACTCTTGATGAGGCCCTCGGCCTCGATGAGATCAGACAATGTTCTAGTCCTTTCCTGTTTTCTCTTCGAGCACGGGCCCGAACTCCGGGTCCGCCTGCAAGCGGCGGACCAGGTTGTCGATGACTCGCCTCTGGTCGGGCTCGGGGTAGCCGATCTTGGACAGCCGGGCCACCCGCTTCCACAGCAGGTGCCCGGGCCCGCCGCTGGGCAGGTCGCGCAGCATCGCGAGGGCGGTCGACCTGTTGCGCTCGAGGACGGCCCACTCGGCCTTCTCGAAATCCTCGATGACGCGCTCCCTCTCCTCGTCGCTGTAGGCGCCGGGGTAGCGGTTGCGGTCGAGCTTGGCGAACGCGGTGAACATGCGGACCAGCGCGCGGTGGTCCTCGTCGCTGAGCCCTTCGATGAACGGACCCAGCGAGGCCGGGATGAGGCCCGAGATCGCCAGCGCCAGGACCATGCGCTGGTCTGTGCGGATAATGGGCAGCGTGGCCGGGTCCTCGACGAGGCCCTCGAGGTGATCGTAGAAGCGCTCCAGGACAATGGGCAGGGGCGAGAGCGCTTCGCCGGAGCGCACCCTGGCCACGAGCTCGTCGATGCGGGTCCGCTGGTGGTGCAGGACCTCGATGCGGGCGTCGATCTGCGCCCGCGTGGCGAGCAGGTCCGCCTCGATGGCGCTGCGGCCCTGGGCGGGCTCGTCGGGCAGCATCTGGGCGATCTTCGCCAGGGGGATCCCGGACTCGGCCAGCCACCGTATGCGCAGCAGGCGCGCCAGGTGCTCGATGCCGTAGTCGCGGCGCCCCGCGACGAGTGGGGGCACGGGCAGCAGCCCCAAACGGTGGTAGTAGCGCACCGTCCGCGTCGTGGTCCCCGCCAGGTCGGCCATCACTTTCACTCTCATGGGTACTATCGAACACTGTGACGCTACGTCGCTGTCAAGGGCGCGAGAGTCGCGGGCCATCGGTCGCGGACTCGGCGCACTCGCGATCCTCCCTGATCGACGCCGATCGTTCACGGAACGCTCGCGTGAGTCTCTAGCATGGCGTCATGAGAACCTTGATCGTCGGCGCTGGGATTTCGGGACTCGCGTGCGCGGATGCGCTGGCCGGGTGGGGCCAGGACGTCGAGGTCTACGAGGCGAGCGGGCGCGCGGGCGGACGCATGGAGACCGCAACGGTCGCCGATTGTCGGGTCGAGGTCGGCGCTAACTTTCTGTCCTCCACCTACCGTGTCATCCCGCGCATGGCCGAGCGCCTCGGCGTCGCGCTCCGCCCGATTCGTGCGCGCGCAGGAATCATCGTCGACTCGCAGGCTGTGACCTACGTCCCCAACGGATTCGCGATGGTGCAAGCGGGCGGGATGGGCTGGCGCGAAGCCGCCCAGGCGGGCTGGCAGCTGGCCCGCCAGTTTCCGCGCCTGGCGAAGGCCAATCCGGCTGACCTGGCCCAGTGGGCCGACATTGACGTGCCCGCCGATGCGTGGTGCTCCAGGCGCTTTGGGCGGGCCTTCACGGACGCTGTCATCGGCTCGTCGTTTCGGGGATACTACTTTCAGGACCTTGCGCAGACGTCGGCGTCGGCGGCGCTGGCCATGGTGTCCTACGGCTCGTGCCCCTTCACGACGCTCACCGCAGATCCCGGGCTCGAGGCGATACCTCGGGCGTTGGCCGCGGGACTGTTGATCCAGTACGAGGCTCCCGTCGTGCGGGTCGAACGCGACAGGACCGGCGGCGCGTTGGTCCTCGCCAACGGGACGGTGGTTGAGGGGGACCGGATCGTCTTGGCCGTTCCCGCACCCGTGGCCGCTTCGCTCGTTGCGGATCCGTCTCCGCTCGAAGCCCAGTTGCTGTCGACCCCCTATAGCTCGGGGCTCCTAGTCGTCCTCGCGTGCCGTCGTCGCCTGAGCGAACGCGAGTTGGGCGGTGCATACGGTTTGCTGGCGTCGCCGAGCCAGGCTGGTCCCATCGCCGCGTTGTGTGTGGCGAGCCGCGCGGGGCATGCGGCGCCGGGCGCGGATGCCGTGACCGTCATGTTTGATGGGGAGGCTGCGCAGTGCTCGATGGTCACGGGGGAGTCCGACACTGAGCTGATCGCGCGCGCTGTTGCGGCGCTGTGCGAGTTCGCGCCGACTGTCGCTGAGGCCGTCGATTGGCATGCAAACAGCGTTGTGAGGATTCCGGCGGCGATGCCGACCTGCAGGGTTGGGCGAGCCAGTTTGGTTCGACGCTATTGCGCCGAGCGTAGGGGGCCGGTGATTCTGGCGGGCGACTACCTGGCCTTCCCGTGGTCGGACTCGGCGGCCTTGACAGGCCTGTGGGCGGCGAACTGCGTGCGAGCGTCGGGTGAGTGCGACTGAGAGACGTGCGGTCGCCGCGGTGCTGAGGCTGCATGGGTCTTTGCGTTTTAGCAGGAACTGACGGCTGACCGCAGTCCGTGCTGCCGTCGACTGCAACGGGTGCAGGTGCCGTGGCGGAATGAGGGCGGCTATTTTCGTGACGTCTGGAGGATCATAGTGTCGCACATTTTGTGTGTGAAGAATCCGGCTTCAACGTGTGTGACGATATTACCGACGATAAGCGTCGGATAATTTGCGATGTTTGTCGACTGAATTTCCCTTTTGGGTCTGAATGAAAATATGTCAGACAATTTATGTGATTAGAGCGTAAGTGTGTTGAGGTGGAATCGGCGTGTAATTTGTTAGACCTTTTTGTGTCGGATGACTAGCTCTTTATGGAGTAATGAACATCTCAGTGCAAGCTGACAAATGGACCAAGATCGTCCACAATAAACGCGCCATTAGTGCCATCCGCGTCACTGCTGGCATAGGTTGCTTTTGGACGCGTAAGGTCCGGAATTGCGGGATAATAATCTGGGCCCAAGGTCGGGATTGACCTGGTTCGCTCTCGATACCATTGACAGCACAAAGTTCCGAGAGTGCTACTGGTAGCCACGCTTCATGATTAACGGTGATCAGAATAGTGGCTCGACGTTGACATGTACCTGGCGGCTGGCTCCGCGCTGGCGGCTGCCGAAGTCATCGAAAAGGCCTTCCAGACCATGGACTTTGGCCAGCAGTCGATGGACCAGTACCGCGCCCTGCTCGACAGCAGCTTTGTCGGCAAGGACATCGCGACCTACGCGAAGGCTCCGGCCTTCCTGGAGTGTCCCCGTATGTACAAGAACTACGGCAGGCTCGCCGCGGAAGTGTTCTACGGGATCTTCAACCATGATCTGAAGCCTCGGCGTCACATGCGCAAGGTCGGACTTGACGTGCTCAAGGCGTCGGGACTGAAGCTCACACAGATCATCGGCGATGTCCTCGCGGGCATCCGCGCCCTGTGACGAGATTTTCTGAAAGGAGGACGAGCAATGGCATCATTCGTCATCGAGAGTGTCCCGGCCCGACTGTCCGGGAACACCTACAACCTGGATGAGGAAGAATCGCACATCAAGGTCAATCAGGAACTTGCTCGCGCCACTGGCGCCGGCGCCTTGTTGGAGCGGATCTGCCCGGCGAAGGTGTACTCGGTTGAAGCCGATGGCATGGTTGGCGTCGAGTACGCGGCGTGTCTGGAGTGCGGGATCTGCCTCGCCATGGCGCCCAAGGGCGTGCTCACGTGGCACTATCCGCGAGGCAGCTTCGGCATCATGTTCCGTGAGGGCTGAGTGAGTCGCGTGAAGGTGCGGCCCCGGGCGTGCCTGCGGTGAGGCGGTGGGAGTGTGAAGCTCCTGCCGCCTCGTTGTACGTGAGGACGAGGCGTCGCTTAGTGCTCGATGTGCTCGTGGCTGGCGTGCTCGGGGCACTCGAGCTGGAACGTGGAGTGCGCGATGGGGAAGTGGTGGCACGCGCATTCGCTGAGGTCGTGGACGATGCGGTCGCGCGAGGGGCCGTCGGCCTCGTGCGTGACGGTCACGTGCGCGGTGACGGTCACCAGGTGTGAGGAGACGGCGGCCACGTGCAGGTCGTGCACGTCGATAACGCCGTCGACGCCCATCATGTGCGTGCGTAGTTCGCCCATATCCACGCTGGCGGGTGTCTCTTCCATGAGGATCGCGACAGAACGGCGTAGGAGCGTGAGCGCGCGCGGGGCCATGAGGACAGCAATCAGGAGCGAGGCGATCGCGTCGGCGCGCGTCCAGCCGAAGGCCCATTCTGCGCCTGCTGCGACGATCACCGCGAGGGAACCGAGCGCATCGTTTGCGACCTCGAGGAACGCCGCCTTCATGTTGAGGTTCGCGTCGCGCCCGCCCGCGAGGATCGCCAGCGACATAACGTTTGCGAGCAGGCCGATGATGCCAACGAGGAGCATGGGGCCGGCCTCGACGGGCGGGGGAGAGGCGAGACGCCACGCGGCCTCCCATGCGACCATCACGCTGATAGTAAGGAGCATTCCGGCCTGCAGGGCGGCGGCTAGGACCTCGGAGCGCGCCCACCCCCACGTGTGCTTCTCGTCGCGCGGGCGGCGCGTCAGGTGGGCCGCGACGAGGGCGATGACCAGACCGGAGGCATCCACGACCATGTGCCCCGCGTCAGCCGCCAGGGACAGGGATCCAGACCAAAAGGCACCGAGCAACTCTGCGACGACGACGGTCCCCGTCACTGCGAGCGCCCACCCCAGGCGCACGGCCGAGGCTCCCGCCGCGTGGGAATGATCGTGCGAGTGGCCACCTTCCGCGCCGCCCGAGGAGTGCGCGTGGTCGTGGGAGTGGGCCACGGCCTCGTCAATGTGGGACGAGGCAGGGGCGGGTTTCTCCGATCCGGTGCCTCCGGGCGGGGGCGAAGGGAAAGTGTGCGACATGTCCTCACTGTACGACCCGAGCGCGCCGAATGATACACCTAGCACCGGCCTCGTATGCTGTAGATCACGCAGGCGGGGTGTCCTGTTGGGACTGGGTGCCCGGGTCACACTGTGACGGACAACGTATCCTAG
>NZ_CAJPJE010000036.1:0-24378 GCF_905369875.1 Actinomyces sp. ICM47 | reverse complement strand
GTGTCTGGCCGAGCACAAGCGCCTCACGCAGGAGCGTTCCGCCAAGCCCTACCAGCAGCTGTGGGGCGTTATCCAGGGTGCCCAGTGGGAGGACCTGCGTCGCCAGGCAGCGCGCATGATGGCCGACATGGAGGTGGACGGTCAGCGCTTCGACGGCTTCGGCGTGGGCGGAGCGCTCGAGAAGGAGAACCTGGGCACGATCGTGTCGTGGGTGTGCGAGGAACTGGGTGAGGACCGTCCCCGCCACCTGCTGGGCATCTCAGAACCCGAGGATCTCTTCGCAGGTGTCGCAGCCGGTGCCGACACCTTTGACTGCGTCAACCCCTCGCGAGTGGCACGAAACGCAGCGATCTACACGCCCGATGGGCGCTTCAACATCACGAACGCGCGTTTCAAGCGTGATTTCACACCCCTCGTCGAGGGCTGCGAGTGCTACACCTGCACGCACTACACGCGCGCCTACGTCCACCACCTGTTCAAGGCGAAGGAGATCCTGTCCTCTACGCTGGCGACCATCCACAACGAGTGGTTTACGCTGCGACTGGTGGACGCTATCCGCGCTTCCATCGAGGACGGCTGTTTCGAAGCGTTCCGTTCCGATATGCTCGGCCGTTATCAGGCCGGGCGGCGTCCCTGAATTGAAGGAGTACCGATGAGCTTCAACGACAACATCCACCTGGATCCTTCGCGTGTGCGCACCTCCGGCGCTGGCCGGAAGATTGCTGGTGCCGGTGGCGGCTCGATCCTTGGAGTCCTGCTGATCCTGGGGTTCTCCTATCTCACGGGCATCGACCTGACCAGCCTCATCTCCTCCCAGGCTCCCTCGTCGTCTTCATCCTCTTCGTCGGTCGACGTGTCGACGTGCAAGACCGGCGCGGATGCGAACGAGCGCGTGGAGTGCCGCATGGTGGCCACCGCGCAGTCCCTGGACGAAGTGTGGAAGACTCAGCTGGCCGATCAGCACGCGGGAGTTTCCTATGAACTTCCCGATTTCCAGATCTTCACGAACAGTGTGTCAACTGCATGTGGTTCTGCGACGAGCGCGGTGGGTCCCTTCTACTGCCCGGGTGACTCGACGGTGTACCTGGATCTCGGTTTCTTTGACGAGATGGTGACTCAGTACGGTGCCTCGGACTCCGTGCTCGCACAGGAGTACGTGGTCGCCCACGAGTGGGGCCACCACATTCAGAACCTGCAGGGTGTCTTCCGCACGTACAACACGCGCGAGACCGGCTCGCAGGAGGCGGGCGTTCGCTCCGAGTTGCAGGCTGACTGCTATGCGGGCGTGTGGATGCATTGGGCGTCCACCACCCCCGATCCTTCGACGGGTACCCCCTACCTCCAGACCCCGACGACTGACCAGATCATGGGTGCCCTCCAGACGGCCGAGGCCATTGGCGACGACCGCCTGCAGACGAAGTACCAGGGGACGACGAACTCCGAGTCCTGGACACACGGCAGCGCGCAGCAGCGCGCGACGTGGCTGCAGACCGGCCTGGACTCCGGCAGCATTGCGACGTGCAACACGTGGGATGTTCCCCGCGTATAACCCTCGTTGTGTGCGCCGGTAGACTTGTCAAGACCGATCACAGGAGGATGTCATGACACGGAGTATCGTCAGCCAGGCACACGACTTCTACGACGCAGTGCCCTATGAGGTGCCCGTGCCGGACACGTCCCTCTACGAGCTGCTCGACACCGCCGCCCGCCTGTACCCGGATCGCGTGGCGCTCGATTATTTCGGTGCCACGACGACCTACGCGCAGGTTCGCGACCAGGTGCTGCGCGCTGCGCGCGTCTTGCACGAGGCCGGGGTACGTGCCGGGGACACGGTGGCGATTTCGCTGCCGAACTGCCCGCAGGCGTTCGTCGCCTTCTACGCGTGCATGCGCATCGGAGCGGTAGCCGCCCAGCACAACCCACTGGCACCGGTCGCCGAGATCGCGGGCCAGCTGGAGCGCCACGGTGGCCGGGTCGCCATCGTCTGGGAAAAGTGCACGGAGGCCTTTCCTCTGGATCGCCTCAACACGGTGTTCACGGTCGATATTTCGCACGGCATGCCCGCCTCGCAGCGTTTCCTCCTAAGCCTGCCGGTGCCTCGCGCCCGCCAGATGCGCGCGCAACTGCGCGGCCCCGCGCCCAAGGGTGCCATCTCCTGGGACCGCGCCACGGCCTCGTCAAGCCCCATCGACGCCGACCACCCGCTGCCCTCACCCGGTGACCGTGCCGTCATCTTGCACACGTCGGGGACGAACGGCGTACCCAAGTCCGCGCCCCTCACCCACCGCAATATCGGCGTCAACGTCAACCAGTGCATGTTCTGGGTGTGGAAGCTGCACGAAGGGGCCGAGACCTTCTTCTCACTGCTCCCCTATTTCCATGCCTTCGGCCTGACCTTCTTCCTGTGTGCGTCCGTGCGCAAGGCAGCCACCCAGGTGTTGCTGCCAAAGTTTGACGCACAGATGGCCCTCGAGGCGCACAAGCGCCGACCCGTCACCTTCTTCGTGGGCGTGCCGCCCATGTTCGAACGCATCCTGGCGCGTGCCAAGGAGACCGGCACCGATCTCTCATCCATTCGATACTCAGTGGCCGGTGCCATGCCACTGTCGACCGCGCTCGCGGATGACTGGGAGGCCACCACGGGCGGCCTCATCATCGAAGGATACGGACTGTCCGAAACCGCTCCCGTACTCACCGGCGCTCCTCTGTCCGCCAAACGCCGTCACGGCGTGCTTGGCGTCCCCTTCCCCTCCACGCAGCTGCGCCTGGTCTCTTTGGAGGACGATACTCTCGACGTCGAGGACGGGCAGCCCGGCGAAATCATCGTGCGAGGCCCCCAGGTCTTTGACGGCTACCTCAACGCACCCGAGGAAACCGCGCGCGTCTTCACGTCGGAAGGCTGGTTCAAGACCGGCGACATCGGCGTCAGCGCCGACGGCTTCATCTCCATGGCCGACCGCAAGAAGGAACTGATCCTGTCGGGCGGCTTCAACGTCTATCCCTCCCAGGTCGAAGCGGCAATCCGCTCACTACCGGGCGTCGCGGATGTCGCCGTCGTCGGTGTGCCCGTCGCGGACGCCACTGAAGAGGTCACCGCCGCTATCATCATGGAGGAAGGTGCCCAGCGCCTCACGCTGGAGCAGGTGCGGCAGTGGGCCGAAAAGTCCATTGCTCACTACGCACTCCCCCGCCAGATCGTGTTCATCGCGGAGCTGCCGCGCAACCAGATGGGCAAGATCCTGCGCCGTAAGGTCGCTCAGGTCGTGCGCGAGAAGCTGGGGCGCTGAGCGAGCGTCAACGGCCGCAATGCCTCGTCAGCTCGTTGATCGCTGTCTTCGTCTGATTGATCGCCTCGCTGAGGGGAATTCGTAGCTGTAGGCGTTCGCGTTGCGTGGTTCCGTGTGCCTTCCACTGGGCACGCAGTCGATCCTGCCTGCTCTGGCACTCGAGCAAGCGCTCAATCAACGCCACCACGTCCGAAGTCCGGCACAGACTCGGATCCGGATAGAAGCCAGCAAGGCGAGCGACACGGGCCAAGCGGATACGCGCCATGATGTCCTCGATCACATGAGCCAGCGAACGCTGATCAAGCGTATCGAAAGCCAGCGAAGACAGGAAGGCCTTCCCCTGCTCCGTGCGCCGCCACACACCGATGCTGCTGTCCACCTTCATGGCGTCGACGGTCAATCCCATTGCACGCTTCCGGCGCGACGTGAGCGCTGCAGACAGACAGGCGTCGCCACGGGCGTTCTCCTGGATCAGGAGTGATGGATGCGGGAAGCAGCCGTGCACAAGAGCGGCAGTCGACTCGAACGCTCGCGTCTTTCCGAGGGATGCACGCAAGAATAACACCGCATCGATACGACGATTCGTCGCGGCTGTCGCGGGAATGCGAGTCGTGGTCTCCTGTGCGACTCCCAGGAGAGTCAGCCCCTCAATCTTGCTCAAGCCCTCGCGCTGCGTGCGCGTCAGGTCCGCCTCGCGCAGCAGCGCATGTGTGGGAATCGTGCGCTCGAAGCGACGGACGCCGGGCGGCAGGGCCAGTGTCGACCCCCAGTCGATGGAACTCACAGGAGCACCACAAAGCTCACCAGGGAGAAGTCTGCTTCTGACGAGGCTCCCTGGGCAATCATTCCCGGTGTGAACAGCGATTCGAGGGTTGCTTCTTCTCCCTGCCTGATCGCCGCTGCGACGGCCTCGTTCAACAGCGCCGAGTACTCGCTCATGTTCTCACCATCACGTGTGGCTCGATTAAATTGCGCGCACAGGGCATCCAGTGGCTCATGGTGTTCCTCGCATAGCTGCCTGAGCAGGTCCAGGGAACGCGTTGGGTTGGATAGTGTCCGCGCGCCTGCTGCGTCCCTCGGCACGTAAATCAGAGAGAGCGGGGCGTTTGCACGGCTGGCGTCACTACCGCCTGCACGCTGTTCGAGACAGAAGATCACTCCCGAACTCACTTGAGGGCGCAGGTCATCCGGAATTGACACGACCGCGTGCAAGCCCGTCGGCGCGCCTTCCAGTGTGCCCGGGTTCGCGTTCATGTAGCGCTCCAACTCGATTCGGAAATCATCCAACGCGAAATCCGTGATTGACATTCCTCGCCGCATGTCTTCGAGATCAAGAGTCTCACTGCGCAGCGTGCGCAACTGATCCGAGCGATACTCCAGGTCGTTCATATCCTCCGACGGGGTAAGCAGATTCTCCTCGCCGGATGCACTCGCATCGCCCAGAGCCATGCGTGACTTTACACGCGACTCAAGATTGATGTAGGACTCCAGGTCGACGTCCGGCCAGAAGGTTACGCATCTGGATGCGTTCATTCGTCGAACCCAGGCGGTCGACGCGGCCGAAACGCTGCACAATACGAACCGGGTTCCAGTGCACATCGTAATTAACCACGCAATCGCAGTCCTGGAGGTTCTGCCCCTCCGAGATGCAATCCGTTGCGAAAACAATGTCGATCTCGCCCTCACGGTCCGCGAGGGCATTGGTTTCCTTCGAACGTGGTGAGAAACGACCGAGGATATCCTCGAAGCCACCACTCGCCCGGCGCTTTCCCGTGACTCGATTGCGAGTGCCTGTTACCTGCGCACACGTCAGGCCGTGGCTCCGTTGCAGATCCGATGCCAACTGGTCATAGAGATAGGTAACGGTGTCAGCGAAAGTGCTGAAAACGAGTACTTTTCTGTTACCCGAGTTAATCTGGTCGGCTCCGGTCTTCTCCGCGATCAGTGTCCGCAACGCACCGAGCTTGGCATCACGATCCGGGGTCACTGCACAGGCGTAACCGACCAGTTCGTCGAGAATCGCAATGTCGCGTATGAGGTCCACGGACAGAGCCTCGCGGTCCACATCGCGCAAGTCGACGCGAATCTGCGCCCCGACCTCGAACATCTCAGCATCTCGGTCATCGAGGCCGTCCTCGAGGCCCTCAATCCCGTATCCCACTGCCACGGAACCGACAGCATCGTTGACATCGCGCGCGTCAAGCACCGCGAGTCGATCCAGGATGTCGGCGCAAGAACTGCGCACGCGGACCAGTGTCGTACGGAAAGCGCTCACGGAAGACTCCATGCGCTTGAGGAGGTTCACACGCATCAGCGCGGCGACCGCATTCGTACGATGCAGCTCACTGCCGAAGTCATTGCCGAAGCCCTCGCGGTAGTCGGCCTCGTAGGCAGGCCGCGCATCCTCGCGCACGTAGGACAGAAGCTGATACTGGGCGAAACTCAGATCGCTGATCATATCGTAGAGCTGCCCGATGGGAGGCAGCTCGCCGCGTGAATCAATGGGCACCTGGACATTGCGCGGAGCGAGGCGGGTGGGGAATGTCCCCGTCTCGGTGCCGTAGTATTTCGCCACATGCTTGCGGCTACGCGCAATCGTCAGGGCATCGAGGAGCGCAAAATAGTCCGCGTTGACGTACTCGGCGAAGCTCTCCGTCGTGTGACGTCCATGCGCCTGCGAACTCCACAGGTTGAAGCGCTTTTGTGCCAGTCGCATCACCGAATCGATGGACACGATGCCATCGGTCTTCTCGAGGTAATCATCGCGCCCCTCCGTGATGAGCTCAATCTGGTTACGCAGGTCGGTGAGACGATTATTGATCGGGGTCGCCGACAGCATGAGCACCTTCGTACGTCCGTTAGCCCGGATCACCTCGTTCATCAGGCGCGTATAACGATTCGTGCTCGCCCCGGTCACACTCCTATTGCGGAAGTTGTGGCTCTCATCGATGACAACCAGATCGAATGTCCCCCACTGCAGGTGTTCCAGGTCGATGTCCCCACTCTTGCCACGGCGACGCGACAGGTCCGTGTGGTTCAACACCTTGTAGGCAAATCGGTCCGCAGCCAAGGGATTACGTTCATCGCTTGTCTGCGTCCACAGCGTCCAGTTCTCACGCAGGCGCTTCGGACACAGTACCAATACGTTCTTGTTGAGCTGCTGGTAGTACTTAATGACGGCGAGCGCTTCGAATGTCTTGCCCAGGCCAACGCTGTCGGCGATGATGCAGCCGTTATACTTTTCCAACTTACGAATCGCCCCGATAACGGCGTCCTTCTGAAAATCGTAGAGTTTACCCCAGATCACCGACTCGAAAAAACCGGTATCTTCACGTGGATTGTGATCCTGGTTCTCCAGGAGGAACCGCCGAAAGATGTGGTACAGGGTCAGGAAATAGATGAACTCAGGAGCGTTCTCTGTGTAGAGAGCCTCCACCTGGTGAGCAATCTGCTCAGTGACATCACAGGTCTTTGTATCATCGGCCCACACGGACTCGAATGTCGCCATGAGAAATTCAACCTGTGCCTTGGCCTCATCCCCCGCACAATGGGTCATCATCGTCAGCGTATCCGGGCGACGCTCAACTCCCAGTCCCTCAAGGGTGAAGGTGGCACCCTGTCCCGTCAACAGATGGGGACTCACAGCGGAATCCTCGACGATGTAACTGGGCGTCAACTGAAGCATGTGCTCGCGCTGCACGGAGCGGAACGTCACCTTCTCCCTCAGCCAGGATGTACACGCCCGCGCGAGAGCACGCTGGTTGAGCTTGTTGCGCAGCGTGAGTTCCAGGGACGAGTCAGCGAGCGCTTTTTCTCTCTCACCCTGCGCACGTCGCGCGATATCAGACTCCGGCGACCCCGCGACCCGTCCCATGTCTTGAATAAACGTCGGTTCACTGAACAGAAAACGCACGGAGTCGAGGCGTTCAAGCTCCTCGCGCAGCTCTCCGAAGGCGAACAGGCTGAAATGCGCGCTGATAATCGACAGTTTCGCCTCGTCATCGAGGTTGGCACGCAGGG
Organism: Actinomyces sp. ICM47; assembly: GCF_905369875.1. Classification (NCBI taxonomy): domain Bacteria; kingdom Bacillati; phylum Actinomycetota; class Actinomycetes; order Actinomycetales; family Actinomycetaceae; genus Actinomyces; species Actinomyces sp. ICM47. The sequence goes on along the minus strand of NZ_CAJPJE010000036.1, from coordinate 17,071 downwards.
AGTCTACCAGGCGTTTGCCCTCGGTGTTGTCGAGAATCTCCATGGGCCTTGCCCCTCTCCTTCATGCCGTGACTCACATTAGGTTACCGGAACATCATGGGGAACGGGACACGCGACACTGGAGCCGCTCGCAGAAGAGAACGGGAGGCGCGGGACCAGTGATCGCCGGATTACATACGAGTGTCCCCGGAACCGAGCGGTTCCGGGGACACTGTGCATACAAGCGTCTCAGACGTTGAAGCCGATTGCGCGCAGCTGCTCACGACCATCGGGCGTGATGCGGTCAGGACCCCACGGCGGCATCCACACCCAGTTGATCTGGACCTCGTCGGTGACTCCCGACAGGATGGTCTGCGCCTGGCGCTCGATCACGTCGGTCAGCGGGCATGCCGCGGACGTCAGCGTCATGTCGAGGCGCACCTGATTCTCGGCACCGATGACGACGCCGTAGACCAGACCCAGGTCAACGATGTTGATGCCCAGTTCGGGATCGATAACGTCCTTGAGGGCCTCCAGGACGTTCTCAGCGGCAAGGGTGCCCTGCTCGATGACGTCGGTGCCATCAATCTGGCGGGTGGCATCGGGCGACTGCGCCGTCTCGTTCGAGGCGGGTACACCGAAGCGCTGCTCGACGGGCTCAGTCTGAGCCATCGGGTTATTCATAGCGATTCCTTTACTGCTCGGCGGGCTCGCCCGCGGCGGAAATATCGATACCGGACTTGGCCAACGCATCGCGCAGGGCGTACCAGCCCAGCAGCGCGCACTTGACGCGGTTCGCGAACTGAGACGTGGACTCCAACGCGGCCGCATCACCCAGCTCGTCGAGGATCTCGTCGTCGACGCCCAGGTTACGCGAATGCATCATGACTTCCATGTCCCGATAGAGGCGGCTGATCTCGTCAGCGGACTTGCCCTCCGTCAGGTCGGTCATCATGGACAGCGACGCGCGCGAAATCGAGCAACCGTCGCCATCCCACTGCATTGACGCGAGGAAGTCGCCGTCCAGCGTGACGCCCAAAGTGACCTCGTCGCCGCACGTCGGGTTCACCTGGTGAGAGGACGCGTCCTGCCCGGAGGGGTCTCCCTCCCCGTGCTTTTCACGCGCATGGTCCAAGATCACCTGCTGATACAACTGCTCGAGACTACCCATAGCTACCTTTCTCAAAGAATCCGACGACTCGCACCGATTCTACCGACCGAAGAAAGCTCGCACCTTCGACAGGCCATCCACCAGACGCTCAATTTCCTCAGGCGCCGTCGTCGGTGCCACCGATGCGCGCGCCGAGGAACGCACCTGGAAGAAGGTGTGCAACGGAATCGCGCAGTGGTGCCCGACGCGCACGGCGACATCCACCGAGTCCATGAACTGGCCGACGTCGTGGGGGTGTACGCCGTCCACGGCAAAAGCCACGACACCGATGCGGTCCACGTTCGAGGCGGGGCCCAGCACGGTGATGCCGTCAATTGAGGAGATACCATCGAGCATCATGCGGGTGAGCGCGTGCTCGTGGGCTTCGACGCGGGCCATGTCGAGGCCAGCCATGTAGCGCAGCGCTTCGGCCCAGGCTGTGATCTGCGCGACGGGCTGGGAGCCGGCTTCGAAGCGCTCGGGCGGTGCCATGAAGGTTGACTCCTCCATGGTGACCCACTCGATCATGGAGCCGCCTGTGAGGACGGGAGGCATCGCGGCCAGCAGTGATCGCCGCCCCCACAGTGCACCCGCGCCCGTGGGTCCGAGCATCTTGTGCGAAGAGAAGACCGCGAAGTCGACATCCAGCGTGGACAGGTCGAGAGCCATGTGGGCGCTCGACTGGCATGTGTCCAGCAGGATGAGCGCGCCGACCGCGCGGGCTGCAGCCGTGATCGCGGCGACCGGAGAGATGGCACCTGTCACGTTGGAGACGTGTGTGAAGGCCACAAGGCGCGTATTCGGCGTGATGACCGACAGGGTGTCGAGGTCGATGCGGCCGTCCGGGGTCAGGTCGAGCCATGCCAGTTCAGCGCCCGTGCGCGCACACAGTTGCTGCCAGGGAACGATGTTCGCGTGATGCTCGGCGCGCGTGCACACGATGCGGTCGCCGGGTCCCACGCGCATAGGCGCGGCCTCGTCCCCTCCCATACCCTGGGACGCGTTGCCCATCGATAGGGCGACCAGGTTGATGGCCTCGGTAGCGTTCTTCGTCCACACGATCTCGTCCGGGTGTGCACCCACGAACGAGGCCAGGGTGCCCCTCGCGCGCTCGAAGGCGTCGGTCGCTTCGTCACCCAGCAGGTGCGTGCCCCTGTGGACCGCACCGTTGGAGCGTCGGTAGAAGTCAGCCTCGGCGTTGATAACGGCCTCAGGCTTTTGCGAGGTCGCCGACGCATCGAGGTACGCAATGGGTGCCCCGCCGCGCCCGACGCGACTCAGGATCGGAAAGTCTGATCGGATCGCGTCGAGCTCGGCGGCGGTGAAGTCCTTGGACACGGGTATCAGAGACCCAAGTACTTGTCGTAGCCGTTCTCTTCGAGTTCGTCGGCCAGCTCGGGGCCACCCTGGGCGGCGACGTGGCCGTCGACGAACACGTGAACGTGGCTGGGCTTGATGTAGCGCAGGATGCGGGTGTAGTGCGTGATCAGCATGACGCCGCAGCCGGTCTCGCCGTGGACGCGGTTGACGCCCTCGGAGACGATGCGCAGCGCGTCGACGTCAAGGCCGGAGTCAGTCTCGTCGAGGACGGCGAAGGAGGGCTTGAGCAGCTCCATCTGAAGGATCTCCAGACGCTTCTTCTCACCACCGGAGAAGCCGACGTTGACGTCGCGCTCGGCGAAGTCGGGGTCCATGCGCAGGTTTTCCATGGAGGTCTTCATCTCCTTGACCCACGTACGCAGGGCGGGAGCCTTGCCATCGATAGCGGTCTTGGCGGTACGCAGGAAGTTGGAGACGGACACGCCCGCAACCTCGACGGGGTACTGCATGGCCAGGAACAGGCCAGCCTTAGCGCGCTCGTCGACGCTCATGTCGGTGATGAGCTGATCGTCGAGCCAGGCTTCACCGGAGGTGATCTCGTAGTCGGGGTGACCGGCGAGGGCGTAGGCCATGGTGGACTTACCGGAGCCATTGGGACCCATGATGGCGTGGATTTCGCCGGAGTTGATGGTGAGGTTGACGCCCTTGAGGATTTCCTTGGGACCCTCGGCGGTCTCGACGGAGACGTGCAGGTCCTTAATGCGCAGAGTCGACATGTGTATTCCTTAAAGCTCAGTTGTTACGGGACTTGGCCAGCTCGGCCTCGACGGTTGCCATGAGGTGATCGACCACCTCGGGGACGCCAATCTGGTTGATCAGCTCGGCGAAGAAGCCGCGCACGACCAAGCGGCGGGCCTCGGCCTCCGGGACGCCACGGCTCATCAGGTAGAAGAGCTGCTCGTCGTCGAAGCGACCGGTTGCGGACGCGTGGCCCGCACCTTCAATTTCGCCGTTCTCGATCTCGAGGTTGGGCACGGAGTCGGCCTTGGCACCTTCGGTGAGCACGAGGTTACGGTTTAGCTCGTAGGTGTCTGTGCCGTCGGCGGCCTCACGGATCAGGCAGTCGCCGATCCACACCGAGTGTGCGTCCTTGCCCTGCAGGGCTCCCCTGTAGGTGACGCGTGAGAAGCACTTGGGCTGGGAGTGGTCAACGAACACTCGGTGCTCGAGGTGCTGGCCGCCGTCCACGAAGTAGATGCCGAGCATGGTCAGCTCAGCGCCAGGACCGCGGAAGTCGGTGTCCGCGCACAGACGCACAAGGTCACCGCCGAAGGTGACGACGATGTGGGTGAGTTTAGAGTCGCGGCCCAGGGCCAGGCGCTGGTTCGAGGCGTGCAGGACAGTGTCGTCCCATTCCTGCAGCGACACGACGGTCAGGTTCGCGCTATCACCGGTCTCGACCTCAACGGTTTGGTTCAGAGCGGCCTGCGCGGAGCCGGCGTGCGAGAGGATGACGGTGGCCTTGGAGAAAGCACCTGCGCGAATCATGAGGTGCTGCGCACGGGTGCCCTCGACGTTAGCAACGTTGATGCGCACCGGAGCGTCCAGCTCGGCTTCGGCCGGGATCTCAACGACCGTCGCCTGCTCGAAGCCGTTCCAGGCGACGACGGCGGTGCGGTCGCCGGGAGCCAGGACGGTGCCCAGGCGCTTGTCATCACGCGCGACCGTCTCGACGGTAACCGGCGCGGGCGCGTCCACCGTGACGGGGGCATCGCCCGCGTCGTAGTTGGCGGGTTCAAACAGGCGCTCGATGCGACGCATCGGGGTGAAGCGCCAGTCCTCTTCGCGACCGTGCGGCACGGCAATGTCGTTCAGCTCGAAGGAGGTCGGGCGGTCGGCGCGCGAGGGGTGCGCCTTCTCGGAGCCACCCCCGTGCGAGTGGGCCTTGTTCATGGTCTCGGCAATAGTGTTGGGGGTCGTCATCAGCCGACGGATCCTTCCATCTGCAGTTCAATGAGGCGGTTAAGCTCGAGGGCATACTCCATGGGAAGCTCCTTGGCGATCGGCTCAACGAAGCCACGCACGATCGTCGCCATGGCCTCGTTCTCGTCGAGGCCTCGGCTCATGAGGTAGAAGAGCTGATCGGCGCTCACCTTGGTGACGGTGGCTTCGTGCCCCATCTCAACGTCATCGGTGCGCACGTCGACGTAGGGGTACGTGTCGGTACGCGAAATCTTGTCGACGAGCAGGGCGTCGCACAGGACGTTCGACTTGGAGTGACGCGCACGCGCGTTGACCTGAACGAGGCCTCGGTAAGACGTGCGGCCGCCTCCGCGTGAGACGGACTTCGACACGATCGACGACGAGGTGTGGGGTGCCATGTGCACCATCTTGGCGCCGGTGTCCTGCTGCTGGCCGGGGCCGGCAAAGCCGATGGACAGCGTCTCGCCGCGGGCGTGCTCACCCATCAGGAAGCAGGCGGGGTACTTCATGGTGATCGCAGCACCCATGTTGCCGTCGACCCATTCCATGGTGCCGCCTTCTTCGACGATAGCGCGCTGGGTGACCAGGTTGAGAACGTTCGTCGACCAGTTCTGGATGGTCGTGTAGCGAACGCGGGCATCCTTCTTCACGAAGATTTCAATGACGCCGGAGTGCAGAGAGTTCTCGTCGTAAATCGGGGCGGTGCAGCCCTCGACGTAGTGCACGTAGGAGCCTTCGTCAGCAATGATGAGCGTGCGTTCAAACTGCCCCATCGCGGAGGTGTTGATACGGAAGTAGGCCTGCAGCGGGATGGTCACGTGCACACCCTTGGGAACGTACACAAAAGAGCCACCGGACCAGGCAGCCGTATTCAGCGCAGAGAACTTATTGTCGCCCGCGGGCACGCACTTGCCGAAGTACTCCTCAAAGATCTCGGGGTATTCGCGCAGACCCGTGTCCGTGTCGGTGAAGATGACCCCCTGGCGCTCAAGGTCTTCCTGGATCTGCTGGTAGACGACCTCGGACTCGTACTGGGCAGCGACGCCGGAGACCAGACGGGCCTTCTCGGCCTCGGGGATGCCCAGGCGGTCGTAGGTGTCACGGATTTCATCGGGTAGGTCCTCCCAGTCATTGACCTGCCGATCCGTGGGGCGCACGTAGTACTTGAAAGCATCGAAATCAATGTGGGAGAGGTCCGGACCCCACGCCGGCATCGGCTTACGCTCGAACAGATCCAGCGCCTTCAGGCGACGCTCCCGCATCCACTGCGGCTCATCCTTAACATCCGAAATGAAACGGACAATTTCTTCGTTAATGCCGGTGGGGACGTCCTTGGAGTAGTCGTCGGAATCGTGCCAACCGTATTCGTAACCGCCAATCGACTCGATGATCTCGTCATCGGTCATACGACGGTCTTCAGCGCCCACGGCGGGTGCCTGCGTCATAGTTGTGTCAACCTCTCGTTCTTACCTGTGTGCTACTTGCGTCGCACATTCCTCGCGCCCGGGCGGATGATGGGCATGCCCACCGGGATGTGGGTGGTGCACACGTGTCCCCCGCCCGCAAGCGTGGAAAGTCTCTGGACGTGCACGTCGAGCAGCTTGCCAAAGGCAATCGTCTCGGCGTCGCACAGCTGGGGGAAGTCCCCCGCTACGTTCTGGATTGGGCAGTGACCCTGGCACAGTTGAACGGCTAGCGTGCCACCTCCAATGTCTCGGACTGTCGCGGCGTATCCGTCCTGCGTAAGCGCGTCGGCAAGCGCCTGAGCACGGACTCGAGGGTCCGATCCCGCGTCGCGCACGATGGGCGCGTAACGGCGCTCGATCTCGCGCGAGCGCGCGGCCGCGAAAGACTCGACGGCTTCCTCACCCCCGACTTGCCCCAGGTATCCCAGTGCCTTGGAAGCCAAGTCGGAGTATCCGTCGGCGAGGTGGATGTGTGCTCGCTCGGTGGCGACGTAGTGACGCGCGGGGCGTCCGCGCCCCCGCTTGGAGGGCGCACCGGGTTCGTGCTCAGCGATCTCCTTGGACTCCAGCAGCAGCGTGATGTGGCGGCGCACGGCCGCCGTCGTCAGGCCTAGGACCTTGGCGATCGCCGAGGCCGTCACCGGTCCCTTTTCGACGATGAGATCGAGCACCTGCTGACGAGTTGTGGCGTCTACTTCTTCGGCCACCTGTCCTCCGCTCCGACACGCTTCTCGCGCGCCCCAATCCGTGCTTTTCTCTGGGAAGAAGTCTACGCTAATTTGAATAAAGAGGCGTTGCGAAAAGCGTGTCGGAGTGTTGCACGACCCACATGTCGAGGGACTTATGGCCTATTTGACAATCAACGAAGCCAGGGCGCTCCCGGTTCTCGGAGGCCTTGCCAGCCGCGGCCTCGTGCGGCGTGCGCGGCCATGATGCCGATGACACTCGAGGGATTGTGCAGGCGACCGGCAAGCACCCATTCCATGGCGTCGGTCAGTGAGACCCACGCGTATTCCATGGTTGCTTCCTCATCCTCGCGTTCAAAGGTCGTGCCCGTGGGCGCGAGGTCTCGTGCCAAGAACACGCGAATAGGCTCCGTCGATCCACCGGGCGAGGTGTAAAAGTCAACGAGCGTGTCCCACCGTCCGGCGCTCAGGTCCGCCTCTTCCGCAAGTTCACGCTCGGCTGCAACCAGAGGATCCTCGCCGGGAATATCAAGCAGTCCAGCGGGAATCTCCCACAGCGACGCGCGCACCGGGTGTCGGTACTGGCGCTCAAGGAGAATTTCCTCGGCACCGGCCTCGCCGCGCATGACGACGACAGCGACGGCACCGGGGTGGCGGGTGTACTGACGGACAACGGGTTCCTCGCCCTCCACGACCACGACACGGTCCTCCACCATGTCCACGATACGGCCGCTCCACACGTCCTCGCTCGCTGCGACCTTGTGTGGGGTCGGCTGGTCAGCGATCGCGCGGACCTGCTCGCTCGACAGAAAATGCATGTCGTCTCTCATTCCTTCTCGTCCGAGCGCGATGAGTAACGTCCCACGTGACGCTTCAACGCAGCTTCAATCAGCCCCGCGAACAGCGGATGCGGGCGCGTCGGACGGCTCTTAAACTCCGGATGCGCCTGCGTTGCAACATAGTAGGGGTGCAGAGCCGAATCAAGCTCGACGAACTCAACAAGTGAGCCGTCCGGAGAGGTTCCGCAAACCTTCAAGCCTGCCTGTTCGAGGCGGTCGCGGTAGGCATTGTTGACCTCGTAACGGTGACGGTGCCGCTCACTCACGTCGGTCGTGCCATAGGCTGCGGCAACAATCGAATTCGGAACGAGCTGTGCGGGGTATGCACCGAGTCGCATCGTTCCGCCCATATCACCGTCTCCATCAACGAACTCGTGCTGGTCGGCCATCGTATGAATGACTGGCTCGGTCGTGTCGGGATCCATTTCGGTCGACGAAGCGCCGGGGATACCAGCGAGATGTCGGGCAGCCTCAATGACCATGCACTGCAGACCCAGGCACAGGCACAGCGTCGGAACACGATGCTCGCGTGCCCAGCGCAACGCGCCAAGCTTGCCTTCAATACCACGAATGCCGAAGCCTCCGGGGACGACAATCGCGTCGACGCCAGCGAGCTCGCGGGCAGCCCCTTCGGGTGTCTCGCACGTATCCGACGCGACCCAGCGAATATCAACTCGGGCGTTGTTCGCGAAACCGCCGTGCTTGATTGCCTCAGACACCGATAGATACGCGTCGTGCAGGTCGATGTACTTACCGACAAGGGCAACCTCAAGGCGGTGCTTAGGAGAATGCACGCGCTCCAGAAGTTCCTTCCATTCCTTCCAATCGACGTCGCGGAAGGACAATCCGAGGCGCTGGACGAGGTAGGCGTCGAGGCCCTCTCGATGCAGTGTCAGCGGTACGTTGTAGATGGAAGGAACGTCGGCGCATTCGATGACCGCTTCGCGGTCGACATCGCACATGAGAGCGACCTTCGACTTGACTCCCTCGGGTAGCGCACGATCAGTGCGCAGCACGAGCGCGTCCGGCGCGATGCCAATTGATCGCAGTGCGCTGACGGAATGCTGCGTCGGCTTCGTCTTCAGTTCGCCGGCTGCGGGCAGGAAAGGAATCAGCGACACGTGCACGAAAGCAACGTTCGAGCGGCCGAGGTCGTGGCGCACCTGACGGGCTGCTTCGAGGAACGGCTGTGACTCGATATCGCCAACTGTTCCACCAATTTCCGTGATGATGACGTCAGGACGCTCACCGTTCTCATCGGGCTGAGCCTGACGACGCATGACGTTCTTGATTTCGTCGGTGATATGAGGAATAACCTGAACCGTATCACCCAGGTATTCGCCGCGACGCTCCTTGGCAATGACCGTCGAATACACCTGGCCGGTGGTCGCATTAGCGGCACCCGACAGGTTCACATCGAGAAAGCGCTCGTAGTGGCCGATATCCAGATCGGTCTCCGCACCATCCTCAGTGACAAAAACCTCGCCGTGCTGGAAGGGGTTCATTGTGCCGGGATCAACGTTGATGTAGGGATCAAGCTTCTGCATGACCACGTGCAGGCCCCGCGAACGAAGGAGCCTCCCCAAGCTGGAGGCGGTCAGGCCCTTGCCCAGTGAAGAGACGACGCCGCCCGTCACGAAAATATGCTTGGTCATGGAATTTTCCGCACGCACTGTGCGCATTGAAGTACTCACCATGGAACTTCAGCTTAACACTGCACGAACGACTCGTCCCCCGCTGACCTGGGCAGGTCAGCGGGGGACGACGAAGCAAATCGCGTCGTGACGCGCTTTACTTGTTGCTCGGGATGACAGACTGTGCGCCGGAACCCACGCCGTAGGCGCGCGCTCCGGTCGCCTTGGTCGACAGGGCGAGCGCGGTATCGACCGTCGCGAGGGTGGTACCCACCGAATCGATGGTCGTCACGGCGGTGCCGGCGCTGCGGATGCGGGAGATCATCGCGTCGCGCGAGGAAGCATCACCCACGACCACACCGGAGGTGGAGCCGACGGCCTGCGCCATGCCCACCCAGGCGTCAGGACTCGTGGGAGCGGACGAGGCCGTGGCCGCGCTCTGTGCACGCGCACCGATAGCAACGAGGGTCGTAGCCTTGCCAGCAGGATCCTCGTCGATCGTCATGAGCGGGGTCGACTTGTCGGTGAGGATCTGGCGCAGCAGGTCGGTCTCGGAGCCGCTCGAGGTCAGGACCTGGACGATGGAGTAGCCCACGACGCCGTCGGCGCTGGCGGTCTTAGCGGCGGCAGACTCAAGGTGAGAGGCCAGCGACGTGGACAGCGTGGCACGATACTGACTCATGGAGGTGGACTGCCAGTTGTCGGTCAGCGTCACGCGACCAACCACGGACGCACCCGCGTCGGTCAAGGTGGAACGCACAGCTGCCACGTCATCGTCGGAGGCACCAGGCAGTACAACGAGCGCGACCTGGGTGCCGGTCAGCGAGCCGGTCAGGGAGGAGGACGCGAGGGCCTTGAGGCCCGCGGCTTCAGCTTCGGCCTGTGCGCTTAGCTGCGGGTCGGAGGCGGCCGCAGACGACGAACGGTTCATGCCCGTGTTGATCGTGCGCTGCAGGGGCCCAGCCCCCAGGACGACGCCAACGGCCAGGGCCATGAAGATCCCGATGATCGAGACAACGTGGTAACGGAAGTTAATCATTGGGTTCCTCCAGCAAGGTGCGTCAGCGACGTAAAAAGCGACGTGATCGGGTACAGCAGATCGTTACCCCACGGGGTGGACCACAGGGCGACGCCCATGAGAAGGACTGCGACGACCGCAAGCATCACCAGCGTCCACCCGCGCGGGCGGGGACGGAATGTGGCAGCGACGGCGTGGGCTCCGATCAGGCGCGAGCCGCACGCAAGGCGCGAAAAGAAGGCAGGGGCGACGAGGGAACGCCCTGCGTCGACCAGCTCGGCCTCTCCGTAGGAGACGCCGGCAGTCACGACAGCACTGGCATCCGAATGGGCTGCGACGACCATCGCGGCATCAAGTGACATTCCGGACATCGCGACAGAGTCGTAGACGATGCCCATACGGTCCAGGCGCTCGGAGCCGGGAGCCAGGCCGTCACCGCCGACGCGCACGATGAAGGAGTGGGCTTTGCGGATCGCTTTCTCACTCATGAGTTCGGCGTCCCCGATCACAGCATCGAGCGTCAGGTGTGCTTTGAGGGCGACGTCCGCTCCCCCGTCCACGGCCACGACGTAGGGGGCCGCTTCGGCGCGCCACCGCGCGAGCGCACGCAGCTCGCCAGCAGCGTCGGATGCATCAGTCACCAGTAGGATGGGACGGTTGCCGAGTCCATGCAGCTGAGGAACACCCTCACCACGTAGGACAGTTGCTCCATCCTTCGCCAGATAGTCCTCGATCGCGCCCTCAAAACCCGCGAAGAGGGCTGCGGAGTCAGCGACCTCGATCTCGAGGTCCTCGTCCTCGACCCGCTTACCAGTGGCGATAACGGTGCTTTCGAGCAGCACTTTGCCGCCCGTAACTGTCACTTCCTGTCCTTCGCGCAGGGACATAATGTCCTGTCCCAGGTCATCCACGAGGAGGATACCGGCATCAAGAATGAGCCGGGGACCCAACGCGGCCGTGCGCCCCGTCAGCGAGGGCTGCGCGTTGAGGACCGCAACGGGGCCAGCATCCACGAGTGCAGCGGCGCTATCCTTGTCGAGGTCGGCAATGTTGATGACGGCGATATCGCCCGTCTCAAGGCGCGTCGCCAGGTGCTTGGGCCGGTCGTCAATGCGAACCCGCCCGCTCCGGGCACTTGCTGTTGTTGAACGTGTGTCACTCATCCCTGCGATTGTGACACGGCGGAGGCCAGGACGCGCGATGCGTGGCGGCGCGCCGCCTGCGAGTGCGGATCCCCACCCATCATGCGGGTCAGCTCGGCCTCGCGCTCCGCGCCTGTCACCTCGCGGACGCTGGTCGTGCCATCAGTCTTTTCGATGACCAGGTGTTGGTCGCCGAAGGCTGCGACCTGAGCGAGGTGGGTGACGACGATGACCTGGCGCGATTTGGCAAGACGCTTCAGACGCGCACCAACCTCCGTTGCGGTCTGCCCGCCGATACCAGCGTCAATCTCGTCGAAGATGAAGGTCGACGAGGCCTCGGTGCGCCCCAGCATCAGCTCCAGGCCGAGCATGACGCGCGAGAGTTCACCCCCGGATGCACCCTGGCCGAGCGGGCGCGCGGGTGCGTGCGGGTGCGGCTGGAGGCGGAAGACAACCGTCTCGCAGCCGTGCGAGGTCGGCTTGGTGGCCTCCAGGTCAATGTGAAGGGTCGCGTCGGGCATCGCGAGGGCGTGGAGCTCCTCGTTGACGCCTGCGGCCAACTCGCGGGCCAGGCGTGTACGTGCCTTCGTCAGGCGCGCACCGACATCGAGGACAAGGCTCTGGGCCGCGGCCAGCTCACGCTCGACGACCTCGGGGTCCGAGGCCGGGGCAGACAGCTCATCCACGCGCGCTCGAGCGTCATCCGCCCAGGTCAGCAAAGACTCAACGTCGGCCGCACGCCCGCGCAGGACATCCTTGATGGCTGCGCGTCGCGCATGAATCTGCGCGAGGCGCTCCGGATCCGCGTCCAAGCGGGACAGGTAGACCGCGATGTCGTCTGCCAGCGCATCCAATTCGAGTGCCTGACTGCGCGCCCGCCCGGCGAACTCTGCCACGGCCTCGTCGAAGCGAGAGGCGTCATCCAGCTGAGCGTAGGCACTGCGCGCAGACTCGACCGCCCCCGAAAAGTCGCCGCGATCATCGCCCTTCAGGAAGCCCTGTGCGACGCCCATGAGCGCGCGCAGATCCTCGACGTTGGTCAGGCGTGAGGCCTCGCGAACCAGCTCTTCCTCCTCACCCACCTGGGGATCCAAGGACTCGATCTGAGCCAAGGCCGCGCGCAGATCCTCCAGTTCCTCCTCGCGTTCGCTCGCGTCCCCAAGCAGTGCATCGAGGCGGTGCTTCGCGTCCACAGCGGCGCGGAAAGCCTCGCGGTATTCATTCACCAGGGCGGCGTGCGCAGTACCACCAAACTGGTCGAGAGCACGGCGCTGGGCGGCTTCCCCCGTCAGGCGAACCTGATCGGCCTGACCGTGAATCGTCACCATCGAACCGACGATCTCAGAGAGCGCGGAGGCGGGAACGGGCCGCGACCCCAGGTGCGCGCGCGACCTGCCGGCCGCTCTCACGGAGCGTCCAACGATCAACTCGCCGCCCTCGACGACGCCACCGGCTTCCTCGACGCGGGCAGCCACCTCCTCTGTCACCGAAAAAATACCGTCGACTGAGAGACGATCCGCGCCCGAGCGCACCAGCGCCGCGTCCGCGCGAGCCCCCAGCAGAAGCTGCAGGGAGGACAAGACCATCGTCTTACCCGCGCCCGTCTCGCCCGTCACGACGACCAGACCGCCTCTAATCTCGACATGCGCAGAAGCGATCACGCCGAGATTAGCGATATCGAGAGACTCAATCACCGCGGGCCATCCCTCCACCCGCGCACGGGAAGATTGAACTTGCGCACGAGGCGCGCCGAAAAGGGCGTGTCATCCACACGCACCAGCTGCACCGGCGAAGAACCCACGCGAGCGCGGACCACTGCCCCGGCCGGAACAGTCATCCGACGCAAGCCGTCGCACCACATCTCGGGAGCCGTCCACATGTCGTCGAGCACAACGATCTCCACGCAAGCCGAGGGCCCCACCACAAGCGGGCGGGTGAACAGGCCATGCGCGGCCAGCGGGGCGACGACAATTGCCTCCGTGTCGGGCCACACGACGGGGCCACCCGCTGAAAACGAATAAGCTGTCGAACCCGTCGGAGTTGACAGGATCATGCCGTCGGCACCGTAGGTCGACACCTCCTGACCATCGACGACCAGCGCAAAATGCACCGGATGAGCGACGTCCGTGTGCATGATGACAGCCTCGTTGAGAGCCCAGTCCGAGGCCCTGGAACCGTCCGAGCGCTCCATCGTAACGTCCAACGTCATGCGGCGTTCGACGGTGAAGTCACCCTCGGCAATCTTGCGCGCGAGGTCGCCCGTGCCCGTCGAACCGAGCTCCGTCAAGAACCCCATGTGCCCGGCATTGACACCGAGGAGTGGCACGCCCAGAGCGCGTGCACTCGAGGCGGCCACGAGGAACGTGCCATCACCACCGATCGACAGCACCAAATCGATGCCACCCGAGGACGCATCCTCGACGACCTCAATCCCCCGCTCCGCCAGCGCATGCGTGAGCGTCACCGCGCTGGTCACAGCATTCGTTCGGTTGCGATGACGCACCATCAGTACTCGAGTCACAACGCTCCTCCTGCAGGTCCCTCGGCGACGGCCGCCCGGATGTACTCCGTCAGCTCCTGCGGGTTGATCGGCTCCGGGTAGTCGCGGCGCATGTACAGGAAATACTCGACGTTGCCGGAGGGGCCGGGCAACGGAGAGGGCGCGATGGCGGCGATGTCCAGCCCCAGGCCAATGGCACAGCGCGCCACGTTTTCGACAGTTTCGACGTGGTGTTCGGGGTTGCGCACCACTCCCCCGTGGCCCAGGCGCTCCTTGCCGATCTCGAACTGGGGCTTGACCATCAGCAAGAAGTCAGCGTCGGGTGCCGCCGCCGCGACCAGCGCAGGCAGAACGAGAGTCAGCGAGATGAACGACATGTCGCCCACGACGATGTCCGGTGCCGGAGCAACCGAGGCGGGATCCAGCGTGCGCACGTTCGTACGGTCGTGGACCTCGACACGAGGATCGGACTGCAGCTTCCACGCAAGCTGGCCGTAGCCAACGTCAACGGCAACGACCGAAGCAGCTCCGCGCCGCAGCAGAACGTCAGTAAAACCTCCCGTCGATGCGCCAGCATCGAGCGCGCGCCGGCCCTCGATCAGAGGAGCCTTCTCGCCGAGCGCGTCCAGCGCACCTGCAAGCTTGTGCGCCCCACGCGACACGTACTCGGGATCATCCGACTCCTCGACGAGGATTGCCTGCGCCGGATCCATCTGTCGGGCGGATTTCAGGACAACCTGGCCATCAAGTTTGACCCGACCATCCTCGATCATCTGCGCTGCTGCCGAGCGCGACTTCGCCAGACCTCGGCGCACCAACTCCGAATCGATCCGTCGCAACTTCACGCGTCGCTCCTCCCCTGCTCACGCGCTCCGACGCGCGCCGCGGAACCTTGCATCTCCGCGGGCACGTCGGCCGACAGCGCCCGTCGAAGGTCGGCCTCAATGACCTGAAGCGTCGAGATTTGCACCTGCACGCCAAGCTCATCGAAGCCGACCAGACGGGCAGCCGTCTGTTCACTCAGGGCCATTAGGCCTCGTCGTCCATATCTGCCGTCGCCTCCAGCAGGGCCTCCAGTTCCTCCTCACCGGGCAGGAACGCGGGGGTCTCCTCGCTGGGTTCGGGCAGTTCGTCGGCAGCCTCGGCCACCGCAAAGTCCTCATCAGCAGCTGCGTCAACGGCGAGGGCCTCAGGCTCGACCACGATGCCTGCCGGATCGTCGTTGTCGACGACAGTAATCTCAGGGCAGGTCACCGGGTTACCGGAGCCGTCCGACCATTCCCAGGCAGCAGCGGCGAGCGCGCGGTAGGAGTCGATGGAAATCGTCACCGCGTCGGTCAGTTCGATGTCGTCCAACGTCAGCGTACCGCCGCGCGTCACCTTGGCAACCTGCGACAGACCGCAGGTCCACGTGCCATCGCGATGGTGCTTGGGAGCCGGGTGGGCCTCCAGCATGCCGCGCATATCAAGTGCCAGGTATGTGGGACGCTGGCCGCGAGGAGCACGCAAAACCGCACGAGCCTGGTGGACACCGGTCAGCACGTGCATCGCGGGGACGCCAGCTGCGACGGCACCCATAATGTCGGTCTCAAGGCGGTCGCCCACTGCCATCGGGTTCGTGGCACCAACGAGCTGGCTCGCACGGCGATAGATACCCGGCTCGGGCTTGCCACCGGCAGTGGGACGCTTGCGGGTCGCGTGCTGAATCGCACGCACCAGCGAGCCATTGCCGAGCGCCTGGCCGCGCTCGACGGGCAGGGTCGCGTCAAGGTTCGAGGCATAGAAGGCAGCACCGCGTTCAATCGCGAAAGCTCCCTCGGACAGGAGTGCCCAGTTAACCTCCTTGTCGAGGCCCTGCACGACGGCAGCAGGCTCGTCGTCGGCACTACCCACCAGCTCAAAGCCCTGCTCTTCGAGAGCCTGGCGCAAACCGGGACCGCCGAGTACGAAGACCTTGGCACCCTCGTCGAGTTCCTCCGCCATGATGGCGGCAATGTCCATAGCCGACGTCATGACCATCTCGGGGGTCGCCTCGAAGTCCATGCTGTTGAGCTTGTCGGCCACCTGCTGCGGGGTACGCATCGCGTTGTTCGTGACGAACGCGGAGGCCATGCCCATCGTGCGCGCCTCGATAACGGACGAGGCAGCGTGCTCGATCCGCTCGTCACCAGACCACGCCGTACCATCGAGGTCAAGCAACGCGCAGTCATATTCCTCGGCCAGTGCATTCTTGCAGCCGCGCAGCGGCGAACGCTTATCATCAACGTCGGCGTCCTGGAACAGGGCAACGTCAACGATCTCGGTATCCTCAACCTCGGCGGGCATCTCCGCAATGACAGCCTCGGCTTCGTCCACGCGACCCAGTTCCGTCAGGCGCTCAGCCTTGACCTCCATGAGACGGCGGCGGAGCTCGTCGTCGGCCGATTCCGGCAGCACGGCAAGCGCATCGTCGACGATCACGAGGCCGACGTCGGACTGACCGAGGTCAGCACGTGCACCAGAGGAGACGAGCACCAGCTCGACCTGTTCCGCAAGATCCAGAGTCGTGGAGTCGGTTGCGTCGATGATCTCAACGGCCTTCTCGGGGTGGCCAAGCCCGCGCTCCGCGTCGGCTTCGACAGCGCGCAGCGAGTCATCCCCACGCATCCGTCGCACGGCGCGCACTTCGCGCAGCGCCTCCTCATAACGACCCGAGGCGTACGCGGTCAGAGCAGCGGCCTCGCGAACGACATCGACGCGACCCGCGCGGCTCACAGCAGCCTGAGCATGCTGGTAGGCGGCCTCGGGATCGAGATCAATCAGCTGACCGGCCATCACCAGATGACGTGCAACAATGTCACGGTTGGGACCCGACAGCGTCGCCAGCGCGCGCATAGCATCACGGTCAAGCTCCTGGGAACTCACGCCAGCAGGAATCGTCGGCTCATTGCCGTTAGGAGACACGTACTCGTCAGTCGACGAATAGTTCTGGTAGGCGACATCGTTGCGCCGCTCATTCTGACGAGGCCCGCGACCGTCACGCTCAAAACGGCCGCCCTCACGTCGGTCACCGCGGAAGCCTCCGCGACGATCATCGCGACGGTCATCGCGACGCTGGAAGCCACCACGGCCACCCCGGCGATCATCACGGCCACCAAAATCGCGGCGCTCACCATCACGACGCTGGAAATCACGCTCACCGTCCCGACGATCATCACGACGGAAACCACCGCGGTCGTCACGACGCTGGTAACCGCCACGACGATCTTCAAAGCCTCCGCGACGATCATCGCGACGATCATCGCGACGCTGGAAGCCACCACGGCCACCCCGGCGATCATCGCGAGCACCAAAATCGCGGCGCTCACCATCACG
>NZ_CAJPJE010000035.1:0-24884 GCF_905369875.1 Actinomyces sp. ICM47 | reverse complement strand
GGCGCGGCGCGCACCCATGTCCATGCAGGGGCGACCGTGGGCCGCGATTGTCATGCGCGAGGCTGCCGAGGCCACCGCGCAGTCGTGGTTGAGAATCGACAGGAGCAGCGTCTCCAGGAGCGTGCAGTCCGCGAAGGTGCCCTCAACGGTGAGCAGGGGCGAACCGGAGAAATAGCACTCGCCCTCGGCGTAGCCCCAGATGTCGCCCGAGAAACGCCACGTCGTCAGGAACTGGGCGGCCTCCTCGGAGATGATCCCCTGGTCGCGTAGCCAGTCGATCTGTTCGGCGTCGAACTCGAAGCGTTCGAGGGCCTCGAGAATACGACCGGTACCGGCCACGACGCCAAAGCGACGCGTGGCAGGCAGGCGGCGCCCGAACAGCTCAAACGTGCAGCGACGATGCGCGGTGCCGTCCTTGAGGGCGGCGTCGAGCATCGTGAGCTCGTACATATCAGTCAGCAATGAAGTAGATGTCGATGCAGGCATACTGTGAGCCTACCCTGAGAAGCGTGTCACCGGCACGCGAATTCTCTTCCATGGTCGCTCGTTTGGACCTAGGGTTGACATATGAGCATGATCGTCCAACCGGTACCGCGCACGCACGAGGCCTCTACCTCCGTGCCCCGTTGGCGTACCGTCGTATGGGACGACCCGGTCAACCTCATGAGTTACGTCACTGCCGTGTTTCGCGAGTACTTCGGCTACTCCACCTCCCGCGCTGAAGAACTCATGATGGCGGTCCACACGCGCGGGCGGGCGACTGTGTCCACGGGCGTGCGCGAGCGCGTCGAGGCCGACGTTATGGCCATGCACTCCTACGGTTTGCACGCCACCATCGAAGAGGACAGGGACTGACCCCATGGAAGCCTTCGCCTATCGCGACGGCGGCTTCTCCTCGTCGATGAGCCGCGGCGAAGCCCTCCTCCTGCGCCAACTCGCCAGCGAGGTCCTCGTGGTCCTCGACGATCCCGGCGACTTCGCCACGACCTCGTCAATGATCAACGCCGCTACCGAAACCGAACAGCGCAGGGAAGCCCCACGCGAGCGCAGCCTGCGCATGCTGCTGCCCTCCATGAGTGACGACGATGAGGACGCTGCGCGGATGCGCGCCCTCACCGAGGACCTGTTGCGCACCGAAAAATCCGTGCGGCTACGCGCGATGGTGAGCGATCTTGAACACATCACGTACGGGGGTGGAGACACGCTCGTGATCCCCTGGAACGGGGTGTGGAAGTGGCTCGCAGCGCTCAACGATATTCGGTTGGGCTTGGCCGGTGAGCTGGAGCTATCCGATCAATCCGACGCGCAGCGCATCGAAGAACTGGCGATGAGCGAGCCGACCGGAGAGCGCGCGCAGACGGTCGCCGCGATCTACATGCTCGTCACGTGGTGGCAGGACTCACTGCTGGACGCCGTGAATAAATCTCAGTAAGGAATAAGGTCGAGTACATGAATAACGCCCCGATCGGAATCTTCGACTCGGGCCTGGGTGGGCTGACGGTAGCCCGTGCGGTCATCGATAAGCTGCCCGACGAAGAGATCATCTACCTGGGCGACACCGAGCACACGCCCTACGGTCCGCGTGCGATCGCGCAGGTGCGCTCGCTGACCCTGTCCGCCCTCGACGAGCTGGCCTCGCGCGGAGTCAAAGCCCTGGTCATTGCCTGCAACACGGCGACGGCCGCCGCGCTCGCGGACGCGCGCGAGCGCTATTGGATCGACGCCGGCATCCCCGTCATTGAGGTCATCACGCCTGCGGCGCGCCAGAGCGTCATCGCCACGCGCAACCATCGCGTCGGCGTGATCGGTACGAAGGCGACCATCCAATCCGAGGCGTACCTGCGCGCGCTCGCCGCCGTTCCCGGTCTGACCGTGAGCCAGCAGGCGTGCCCTGCCTTCGTTGAGTTCGTCGAGGCCGGGGTGACTACGGGTGAGGAGATCGAATCCGTGGCCCGCGAGTACCTGACACCGCTGAAGGACGCGGGCGTGGACACCCTGATCCTGGGATGCACGCACTACCCGCTGCTGACGGGCGTTATTGGCCGCGTCATGGGCGAAGGCGTCACGCTGGTGACCTCCTCGGAGGCGACCGCGAACGTCACCTACAACGAACTGGTGGATCGCGGCCTCCTGCACGACCCGTGGCCCGCTGGCAAGGGTCCGCAGCATCAGTTCCTGGCGACGGGTGCGTCGGACACGTTCCCGCTCCTGGCTCGTCGCTTCCTGGGTCCCGAGGTGGGCACGGTGTCCCAAGTCAACACCGGTGGGGGAATCGCGTGAAGCTGACCGTTATTGGCGCGACAGGTTCCATGTCGGGCCCGCAGTCTCCCGCGTCTTCATACCTGGTGCAGGCGCGCGGCGTCGATCCCCTCTCGGGGGTGGAGCGTACCTTTTCGCTCGTGTGCGACATGGGGCCCGGCTCCTTTGGGGCGCTGTGGGTTCACGTGTGCCCGTGCGAGCTGGATGCCCTGGCGCTGTCTCACTGTCATGCCGATCACATGGGCGACATCATCTCGCTGCAGGTGTACCGCAAGTGGGGGCCGGGTTCGTGCGCGATTCGGCCCATGTCCCTGTTCGGGCCGGGCGAGACGCTCCACCGTGTGCGTCAGATCGAGGGCGCGCCTGAGGGCGAGTCCTACGAGGGTGAGTTTGCATTCACGCAGCTTCGCCTGGGCGACACCTACGATGTTGGTCCGATGACGATCCAGCCGTTCCGTGCCCTGCACCCCGTGGAGTCTTTCGGTCTTCGCATCGAGGGCCCGTCGGAGGAAGATCCTGCGCGCCGCGTCGTCCTGTTCTATACGGGTGACACCGACCTGTGCGACACGATTATTGAGGGCGCGCGCGGGGCCGATGTGCTCCTCAGCGAGGTGGGCTTCACCTCGGATGAGACCGAACCCAACATGCATATGGATGGGATCCGCGCGGGCACTCTTGCCACGCGCGCGGGCGTGGGCCGCATGATCGCCACCCACATCCAGCCGTGGACCCCGAAGACCCGGGTGGCCTCGGAGATCCGTCAGACCTGGTCGGGTCCCCTCGACTTCGCAGAAGCACGGATGGCCGTTTCCTTCTAATTCACCGTCGCCCCGGCCTTGTTCGTACGAGGCCGGGGTTACGTTGTTGCGCTCAGTCCGCCTGGGTGGCGTAGGAGTTGTGGCGCTGCCATTCAGTGAGGAAGGAGACGACGCGCGCGGGGCCACCGCCCTCGCTCCACCCGTGGTTCTTGTGCCGGAGCAGGATCTTGCGGGTACCCAGCGACGGCAGGGGGGTGATCCGCATACCAGTCCTGTGGGCACCGGCGAGCGCCATTGCCGGCAGGATCGTCGAACCCGCGCGGGCGCGCACGAGGGAGCGGGCGGCCTCGTAGGTGGTGTACAGGTGGGGTGCCCAGCTGGTGTCCGGGAACGCCTTGGTGATGCGGCGCATGACGTGGTCTCCGCTGGAACCCGGGCTGACGCGCAGCCACGTCAGGTCCGCGAGGTCCTCAATGGAACGGATCGGGGGAGCGGAATCAGGGGTGACCAACACCCACGGTTCGTCAATGAATGGAATGTCCGTGTATCCGCGCGGGGGCAAACCGGGGTCCTCGTCGCGTTCGATGACGAGGATGTCGAAGCGGCCCGTGCGCAGGGCTGCCATGCCGGGTGTCTCCTCCGTTTCCTCGATACGCAGGTCGATGCCGGGCAGAGCCTCCTCCAGGTCGGGCAGCGCCGGGATCAGGGTGGAGCGGCAGATCGTCAGGAATGCCCCCAGTGTGACCGTGCCCGTCACCTGGCCGGTCAGTGGCCTCAGGGCCTTGAGGGCTTCGGCGATGTCGGCGTTGATGCGTTCTCCGGCCTCGGCGACGATGGTGCCGGCGGGGGTCAGGATCGCTCCGGATGTCGTGCGCTCGACGAGCTTGAGGCCCACTTCTTCCTCAAGCTTTTGGATCTGCTGAGAGACCGCCGAGGGGGAGACCATGAGGATGTCCGCGGCAGCCACGATGCCGCCTTCGCGCGCGACCGACAGGAGGAACGGCAGGCGGCGAGGATCAATGTCCATGAGCACTCCATCTTTAAGTGAAACTGCAAGATAACTATAGAACCATTCAATTGTGCTTGACTAGTGGAAGGTGGACAATGAGTGCCATGACCATCTCGCACCTGGCAATCGTGATCCTCGGCTGGGTTGGCGCCGCCGCCTCCATCGCCGCCTATTACCTCGTCTCCACCAAGCGCTTCGCTCCCGACTCTCTGCGCTACCACACGTTGAATGCCTCCAGCTGCATCCTCCTGGCTCTCGCCTGCGCGTCCACGGGTGCGTGGCCATCTTTCCTGACCAACGCCATCTTCATCGGCGTCGGATTCACCATGATCTGGCGTGTGCGCGACCGCCTTGCGCGCCGTCTTCTTCAGGTCGTGCGCTTCTTCGACGTGCGGCGATTCCTTCCCCGGCGTCAGCACGTGGCGCGCGCACAATGACGTGGAGCGTGTGGGGGCGGGCTGGGGTCGCCCCCACACGCGTATGTTCCTTCCGGATTAATTAAGAACTAGATGGGTGAACAGTCAATACTGTGTCAACGTATCCCAAGGAAAAGTCTGTAAGAAACACTTCACTGAAAAATTAGAGAGAATCGATGGAAAGAGACGAGAAAAAGGGGGATCATGGGAGCACGATGCGGTGACAGATCCACCGCACGGTACTCAAAGAGGAGCACACAATGTCTCGTTTCGTCGCATCACTCCTTCAACGCCTCGCCCATCACAGCAGAATGCGCCAACAGCGCAACCCGCTGCAGTACTCGATGGACCGCCCCTTCTTCGGGAACCTCGTCGCCCGCTGATGGAGCGCCCGCCGGGCGTACACAAGTGCCGGACACCCCTTGGGTGCCCGGCACAATCATGTTGGGGACTAGCCGCGCAGGTACTCCACGATGTAAGGCATGAGCGCGCGGAAGGCGATGCCACGGTGGCTGATCGCGTTCTTCTGCTCGGCGCTCATCTGTGCGGTCGTGACCTCGAAGCCCTCGGGGACGAAGATCGGATCGTAGCCGAATCCGCCCTCGCCGCGGGGGGAGTGCGTCAGCGTGCCGCGCACCTCGCCGCGCTCGACGAACTCGCGCCCATCCGGCGTTACCAGGACAGCCGCCGACACGAAAGCGGCACCGCGGTGGCGGTCGGGCACGTCGGAGAGCTGATCAAGGAGCAGGCGCAGGTTCGCCTCGTCATCCCCGTGGGAGCCGGACCAGCGCGCGGAGAAGATGCCGGGTGCACCACCTAGCACATCCACCGTGATACCGGAGTCGTCGGCGATGGCCGCCAGGCCGGTGGCGCGAGCCAGGGCGTGGGCCTTGATCAGCGAATTTTCCTCGAAAGTTACTCCGTCCTCAACCGGGGAAGCCACGTCGAAGTCGCTCATGCGCGCCACGCAGCCGGCCTCGAAGCCCTCCCATGCGGGGGCCAAGATGGCCTCGAGTTCGCTGACCTTGTGCGCGTTGGAGGTCGCGAAGACCAAGCGCGCGTTCACGGGCGCACCTCGATGCGCTCCATGAGGGGAGCCTCGAGCGCCAGCTTCTGCGCCGCGGCGAGCCGGGCGTTACCCAGTGTCGCCAGGTCCAGCAGTTCGTTCAGCTCGTCGCGGTTGAAAGGCGCGTGCTCGGCGGTGCCCTGCACCTCGATGAAGCGGCCATCGCCTGTCTGGACGACGTTCATATCAGTCTGCGCGCGTACGTCCTCGACGTAGGGCAGGTCCAGCATGGGGGTGCCGTCGATGACGCCCACGGAGATCGCGGAGATCGAGTCAGTGAGGACGGTCGTGGAGGGCTTGAGGATGCCCTGGTCCTTCGCCCAGGTCACCGCGTCGGCCAGGGCCACGTAGGCGCCCGTGATCGCCGCGGTGCGGGTGCCGCCGTCAGCGCGCAGGACGTCACAGTCCAGGACGATGGTGTTCTCGCCGAGGGCGGCCACGTCGACGATGCCGCGCAGGGAACGTCCGATGAGGCGCGAGATCTCCTGGGTACGCCCGCCCACCTTGCCCTTGACGGACTCACGGGAGGAACGCTGCTCGGTGGCGCGCGGGAGCATCGAGTACTCGCCGGTTACCCAGCCCTCGCCGGAGTCGCGCTTCCAACGCGGCACACCTTCGGTGAAAGAGGCGACGCACAGGACGCGGGTGTTGCCGAACTCAATGAGAACGGAACCCTCGCCGGTACCTGACCAACCGCGGGTAATGGAGACGGGACGGAGCTGAGACGGGGTGCGCCCATCGGCGCGCAGGGGAGTGTTTGTCATAGTGCCTAGGGTAGCTCACCGCGTTACCGTGGAGTTATGAGTCTTGATCTACCTCTCGTCCGCGGTCACGTCGATCCGGCTGTTGCGCTGCGTGATTCCGTGGCTCCGGCTGCCCTCGTGCGCGCCGGTGAGGCCGATGTCATCGTCGTCGACCACTCCGGTTTTGTCCTCCTCGACGAGGCCGTGGCAGCATCCTCGGATACGCCGACTCTGCGTCGCCTGAGTGGAGACGAGGCCACGTGTGCGCTCGAGGGATCCACGGCCTCGTTCATCGGGGTGGCGGGCGGCCGCCCGATTGTTGCGCTCGAGACCAGCCGGGACGAGGCAGAGGGCACCTGGGAGCACTTGCGTGCGGTCGGGTGGAGGCTCGGCGGCGACGAGGCCGCCGTGGCCCTGACTGCGGTCGCGCTGGCCGGATGGCATGCTACCTACCATTTTGTGGGCGATGCGGCTCGCCCGTGTCGCTGGAGTCTGGCGGCTGGGCGGCCCGCTGCGCGTCCTGTGACCGCGTCGAGTACCCCCGCCAGGACCCGGCGATCATCGTCCTCGTCCAGGATCACGACGGGCGCGTGCTGCTCGCGCACAACGCACTGTGGAAGCCGGGTTTCGTCTCGATCATCGCCGGCTACGTCGAGGCTGGGGAATCCCCGGACGTGACGGTTGCACGTGAGGTCGCCGAGGAGGTTGGCATCGAGATTGAGACGCCCACTTACGTCGCGACCCAGCCCTGGCCCTTCGGGCGCTCGCAGATGATGGGATACCGTGCCCGCACGCGTCAGCCGCGCCCCACCCCGCAGGCGGACGGCGTCGAGATCGAGTGGGCACGCTTCTACAGCCGCGAGGAGCTGACGCGCGCGCTCGAATCCGGGGAGATCAGCGCGCCCGGACGCGCGTCCATCGCCTACGCGCTCCTCGCCGACTGGTATGCCACCGACCTGCCGAGCGGACCGGACGGCGCGGGACGCAACTGAGGGCGGGCAATGGAAGAATAGGGAGCATGAACCCCGAGGAACTGCTCGACGCCCTGGACCCCGATCAGCGCGCCGTCGCCACGCAGGTGGCCGGCCCGCTCGCCGTGCTGGCCGGCGCGGGCACAGGTAAAACGCGGGCGATCACGTATCGCATCGCCTACGGGGCTGCCGTCGGTGCTTTTGACCCCTCAAATGTGCTTGCCGTAACGTTCACGCAGCGCGCTGCCTTCGAGATGCGACACCGCCTGTCCCAGCTGGGGGTTCCCAAGGCGCAGGCACGCACCTTCCACTCCGCGGCGCTGCGCCAGCTGCGCCATTTCTGGCCCACCGTCGTTGGCGGACCACTGCCCGACGTCGTGCCGCACAAAGCCTCCCTTGTCGCCGCCGCCGCTGCCCGCCTCGGCATCGCGTTTGACCGCACGAACGTGCGCGACATCGCCGCCGAGGTCGAATGGGCGAAAGTCTCGATGATTGACGCCGCGCACTACGCCTCGCGCGTGGAACGCCTGGGAAGAGACGTACCCGCCGGGCTGGACGCGGTCGACATGGCACGCCTCCTCGACGTGTATGAGGACGCGAAAAACGAACGCGGAGTCATCGACTTCGAGGACATCCTCATCTATCTGTGTGGCATGTTGCAGGAACGCGCCGACGTCGCCTCCATCGTGCGCAAGCAGTACCGATCCTTCGTGGTCGATGAGTTTCAGGACGTCAACCTCCTCCAGGCACGCCTCCTCGACCTGTGGCTGGGTGGTCGCCACGACGTGTGCGTCGTCGGCGACGTCGCACAGACGATCTACTCCTTCACGGGCGCTTCCCCGGTCTATCTGACGGGGTTCGGACGCAAACACCCCGGTGCTCGCATCGTCGAACTGACGCGCGACTACCGTTCCACTCCGCAGATCGTGACCCTGGCCAACGACGTCCTCGCCCGCGCCACACAGCGCGACGGCACAGTGCGCCTGTCCAGCCAGCGCGACGGGGGAGCACACGTCGGATACTGCACCTACGAGGACGACCACGCCGAGGCCGAGGGAGTCGCCGCACAGATCGCTGATCTCATCGCCGGCGGCACCCAGCCCCACAACATTGCTGTCCTCATGCGCACTAACGGCCAATCCCAAGCCTTCGAGGAAGCCCTGGGCGCGCGCGGCATTCCCGTGGCCGTCGCCGGAGGAAAACCCTTCTTTGCCCGCGACGACGTGCGCACCGCAATCTCGCGCTTGCGCGCCGCGGCCACAGCCTCGGAAGAGGGAACCGTGGGAGAGGTCGTGCGCGAGGTTCTCTCCGGCGTCGGCTGGTCTCCCGAGGCCCCCTCGGCCCAAGCGGGTTCTGAGCGCTGGTCGAACATGAACGCTATCGTCGGGTGGGCCGACGACTCACAGGCACCCACGCTGGCCGCCTTCGTCGCCGAACTCGACGAGAGGATCGCTTACCAGGTTGAACCCGACAAGGAAGGCGTCGAGCTGGCCACAATCCACGCCGCCAAGGGCCTCGAGTGGGATGCAGTTTTCTTGGTTGGCCTCTCAGAGGGCCTGCTGCCCATCTCGTACGCGAAAACCCCCGAAGCCCGCGAGGAGGAACGACGCCTGCTGTACGTGGCCGTCACCCGAGCCCGCGACCTACTCACCCTGTCGTGGGCGCGCTCGCGGGGCGCGGATGGGCGAGGCAAGCGTCAGCGCAGTCGCCTCCTGGACGGCATTTGGCCCAAAGAACGGCGCTCCGGATCGTCGGCGCAGGGCGGCGGCGCGCCGAAGAAAAAGGCACGTCCCTCCACCCGTGCGCTCAACCAGGCTTTCGAGGAGGAGGCCTCGCCCCAGGCCATCGAGCTATTCGGGCGGCTCAAGGCGTGGCGCCTCGAAGTGGCCCGCTTGGCGAGCGTGCCGCCGTACACGGTCTTTACCGATCAGACGCTGCGCGACATCGCCGTGGCGATGCCGAAAAACACGACGCAGCTGCGCGTTATCCGCGGTATCGGAGACGTCAAAGTACAGCGCTTCGCGGCCCCCGTCCTCGCTCTCGTGCGCGGCGAAGAGGTCACCGTCGAGGAGGGATCCTGATCTAGCAGGCCAGCCCGCAGATTCCGCACACGCATTCGGGTGCGGGCACGGTGCGCTCGACGGTGATGGTCCCGTCCTCGTCGACGGTGGCGACCTCGGCGCACAGCCGCGCGGTGAGGTCGCCTGAGGCGAAGTCGCGTACCAGGCGCGCTATGCGCAGGGCGGCGGCGTAGTGGGCGAGCATGGAGAGGGGCCCGAGGGGCCAATTCATGAGCTCACGCAGATGTGAGAGCCGATAGGGGTCGGCCTCGGCCCGCGCGTGTTCACAACACTGGAAACAGGGGGTGACGCCCGGGATGACGAAGGGGCCGATCTCGTAGGAGTGCTCGCCGCGCGTCACTATGAGGTGCGGGACGTCGCGGACTGTCAGGTCGAAGGGGATACCGGGGTCGACGACGCGGTCGGCGGACACGAGCGCCACGTCGACGTCGCCTTGGAGGTGCAGGTGGGGTAGGGGAATCAGGGGCGCTAGATCGCGTCGTAGCGCGCGGGCGCGGGGCGTGCCGGTGAAGGACCCGCCGAAGACCCTGTCCCAGTCCTCGTCCACCAGCTGTTCGGCATCGACCGCCAGGGAGAGGCGCAGCGTATCCACGAGGGAACGCAGTGCGAGGACGGTTCCGGGTGTCGCACCGAGGACCCCCACGCGCAGGAGCACGCGACGGTCCTCATCGTCGATGAGATGAGCGCGGCTGAGCCTGGCGATGAGTTCCGGCGAGGCCTGGGCGGGTTCGGGGGATCGGGGAGAGCGAGCCTGGTTGCTCAGCCAGATCTGGTCGCTTGCGTGCAGGTTCTCCATGAGGACGTGGTGGGTTCGGTCCCCGCCGACTTGGGCGACTCCGGGGCCGCGCCACAGGACCGCCGTATTGGGTGCCAGGTTCATGATGATCTCCTTTGTTTCATGCCTGTCGAGATCATCATGAACCTGCGGACACCACTGGCGCAGCGTTTTAAAAAATCTGTGGAAAACTTGTCAGATCATTCTGCTTCATGCTTGTCTGAATCGTCCGGTGAGGTGTCTTCGGACTGGTGCTCCTGATCGCTCGAACCAGCCACGGCCTCGTCCCCGGGTTCCAGCCCTTCCGCCCAGCCGAGCGTGCCGTCAAGCAGCGAGGTGAGGGCGGCATCGATATCCGCGTCCTCCTCTGCCGCAGCTCGGCGCAGTGTCAGGAACGTGTCGGGCGTCGCCAGCTCAGTGTCGGAGGGCACCATGTCCGGGTGAGACCACAGGGCCTCACGGGCGTCACGCCCACCATCAGCTTCGACGAGCGAGAAGATCTGCGCGGCTCCGCGTGCCTGGCGCGGGCGCATCTGCAGGCCCATCAGGGTTCCGAGAATCTCCTCCGCGGGACCGCCCGACGCACGGCGCCGACGCATCATCTCGCGCAGCGCGTCCGCGTGAGGCAGGTAGGGCAGTGTCGCGCGGGCAGTGACGACCTCGACCCAGCCCTCGATGAGAGCCAACATGGTTTCCAAGCGCGTGAGAGCACGGCGCTGATCGGGCGTCATCGACAACGCAAACACGCCGCCGCTGAGCGCCGACTCGACGGACGCGGGGTCCGAGGGATCCACCGAGCGGGCCGCCTCAGAAATGGCCTCCGTGTCGATCGCGATCTGCGACGCGTAGCGCTCGACCGCGCGCACGAGGTCACCTTCCAGCCACGGCACAGACGCAAAGAGACGCCGGTGGGCAGCCTCGCGCACAGCCAGGAACTGGCGCACCTCATCGAAGGGGGCATCCAGGCCGTCGGCGAACTGCGTGACGTTGTGGGGCAGCAGGGCAGCGTGCGAGGTGTCCGACAGGGGGATGCCCGTGTCGTAGGTGCCAAACGACTCGCCGGCCAGGGCACCCAGGGCGCGCGCGAGCTGCGCGGAGAACATCATCGCCGACAGGCGGGGCATCATCTCCTGCGTCTTGCCCAACATCGCGGCCATCCCGTCGGGCAAGGGTACGTCACTATCGACGCCGCCCTCGCCGAACTGCTCGGAGAGCGCGCTGGACAGGGCGCGCGAGACATTGAGTGCTACGGGTTCGCAGATGCGCTTCCACGTGGGGATCGTGTGCTCAACCCACGCGACCTTGCTCCACACGTCGCGGGTGACGGGACCGGACGCGAAGTCCGTGACGGCGTCCAGCCACAGGTCAGCGATCGTCATCGCCTGGCGCGCTGCTTCGGCCTCGGTCGCCGTGGGAGCCTGGTCGCCGCTCATGTAGGCGGCCTGCTTGGCGCTGTCTTCCACGACGCGCCAGTTCACCGGCCCGGCCGTCGTGTTCATGAGGAACTGGAACTGACCCAGGGCCGCCTGCATGCGAGCAGGGTCAGAAAACTCGGGAGGCAAGTTCGCCGGATCGAAGCCCTGGGCCTCAAGAGCGCGGGCGGCCTCGGCGGCTGCCTCGTCTCCCAGGATGGAGCGCAGGAAATCCTCAAACGGGGTACCGGACTCGTTCTCATTCATGGCCACAGACTAGCGGGTGGGCGTTGACCCAGGCTGACAAAACCCTGCGAAAACGCTAAGAGCATAAGGGGTGGGCGTGCGCGTCAAACGCCGGTGCGACACAATTGCACGGTGAATGAAACCGAGATGACCTCGACACATGACGACGCGCTCGCCCTCCAGAACGGGGACCGGGAAGGACACGCCCCGCTTGTAAGCTGGCGGCTGGCGATGGCCTTCATCGCTCTGGTTGCGATGGCGGTGATCCTCTTCTGGGTGCCCGCTCCCTTCGTGGTCTCCAGCCCCGGGCCGACCTTTAACGTGTTGGGTTCCGCCAACGGTGAACCGATGATCGCCATCGAGGGCACTGACCCCACGACGGGGGAGGAGGTGCAGCTCGACGACGCCCAGTCGGCGTCGGTCACCGCCAAGGCGCAGCCCGGCCAGGGCCAACTGCGCATGGTCACGGTCTCCGAGGCGGGTGGCCCCGGAAACCGTCTGAACTTTGCTCAGCTGGTGGGTGCCTACTTCGACCCGCATGCCAAGATTGTCGATTACGAGTCGGTCTATCCCGCTGGAACCACCCAGGACAAGGTGAGCGACGCGCAGTCCGCCATGATGCGTAACTCGCAGACGACCTCCCAGGTCGCGGCCCTCGAGTACCTCGGCTGGGACGTCCCGGCGACTGTAACGATTGCGGGCACAACGGAAGGCTCCAACGCGGAGGGCATCGTCCAGGAAGGCGATATCCTGTTGGCGATCACGACCCCCGACGGTACGCGCCACGACATTACACGCGCCTCCACGCCCTTCACACTCATGCGAACCGTGCCCGCGGGGAGCCTCATGACGGTCACGGTCGAGCGCGATGGCGTTACCCAGGACCTGTCTTTCGACTCGATCGCCGTCTCCGCAACCGAGCCGGGTTCGAAGCTCGGCATCTACCTGACCGTCGACCCCTCCCTGCCCGTTGACATCTCCTTCAACCTGGAAGGCGTGGGCGGCCCGAGCGCCGGCATGATGTTCTCCCTTGGCATCATTGACCGCCTGACCCCGGGCGATATGACCGGGGGCAACGCGATCGCGGGCACCGGCACGATGTCCTTCGACGGCCAGGTCGGCGCAATCGGCGGCATTCAACAGAAACTGTGGGGTGCGCACGACGACGGTGCCCAGTGGTTCCTGGCCCCTGCTGAGAACTGCTCCGAGGTCGTCAGGCACGTCCCGGATGGCCTGAACGTCGTGAAGGTCTCCAACCTATCCGAGGCCGCCACAGCCGTCGCCACAATCGCGGAAGGTAACGGGGCGACCCTGCCGACCTGCGAGTAATGCTTCCTTCGCTCCCGCTGCGTGCGCTGAGGGTAGAACTGAGCCCCGACCTCGTCCCTGTCACCCAAGGAACGAGGCCGGGGCCGCTCTGTGGTTAGGCCTGCTCGTCCGTCACCGGCTCGAGGGACGCGCGCAGAGCGTCGACCAGTGCGGGAACCAGGACGGAGCCCTGCCCGACCTTGTCGTCAGAGTCGAAGGCGCGCGTGCGCAGTGCGCACCACGACTCGCCTGTGCGCATGACGCCTACGGCCAGGCGCACGTCCGTACGCGCGGGGTGGTTCGAAATGAATTCGAGGGCCTCCTCGGGATCCTCGGGGGCCTCATCCTCGACCTCCGGGGGAACCACGATGCGCTCAACCGTGAGCGCGGCACCCGGGACGGCCTCGGGCCACGCCAGATGAGCAAGTACCTGCTCAATGTCGTCGGTGTCCAGATCCTCCTGAATAATCGCGCTCAGGTGATCCTCCGAGCCATCCCACCCGCCGCGGAGCTGCTCCGCGATGTCGGCGGGCAGATTCGGGTCGGCGAGCAGCATCGCCGTGGGAACCAGCGCGTAAATCGACGGCGCATGATCCCACCCGACCCGGGCGGCACCCTTCTCAATATCAACAACCACGTTGGCCAGCGCAATCTGTCGCGCACTCGGCATCATTTCAACTGTCATAAGCCCATAATCTCACGGAGAGCGGACAAAACAGCGACGAAGAACAACGTGCCCGCCGGTAGACTGGGACATAGCTTTCGGTTTAACAGAGAGGATTGCTGTGAGCTTCCCATTTTCGGTCTTCGGATCCGATGAGCCACGCCACCCACGAGGGCCGCGAACGCCACACGTCGAGGTGAAGCTGCGCAAGCCCGGCCCCGGCACGATCACGGTTACCGCGCTCATCGCCATCATCGGCGTTATCTACGGTGCCTCGATCGTCTGGACGGAGATCCTGTGGTTCCGTCAGATGAGCGCGACTCGCGTCATCCTCACCCAGTGGGGGGCTCACATCGGCCTCTTCATACTCGGCCTGCTGGTTGCGACCGGCCTGCTGTACTTCTCCATGGCCTACGCCTACCGTCACCGCGCATCCTCTACGCGCGGGCAGGCCTCGGCGTCGCTGCGCGCCTACCAGGAGGCCCTCGAACCCGTGCGGCGCGCGGCCTTTTGGGGGGTCGCCCTCTTCTTCGGCTTTACGAATGGCGCACGCCTGGCCACCGAGTGGCGCACGCTCCTGCAATTCCTCAACGCCTCTTCCTTCCATCAGGTTGACCCCCAGTTCGGCTTGGACATTTCCTTCTTTGTGTTCGTCCTGCCTGCGATCAAAGTGCTCGTCTCCTTCCTGATGAGCGTCACCGGCATTGGTCTGGCCGCCGCCCTGGTCGTCAACTACCTGTATGGGACGATCCGCCTGGCCCCGCGCCCCCACGCCTCCAAGCACGCGCGCCTGCAGACCGGCCTCATGGCGGCCACCCTGTCCGTTTTCATTGGGATCAACTACTGGCTGGGCCGTTACGAGCTGCTCACCCAGGACTTCGGCTCCACCCACGGTGCCTTGTACTCCGACATCAACGCCAAGCTGCCCGCCCACTCCATCCTGGCGGTCATCTCCTTCCTGGTCGCTGTCCTCTTCGTTGTCGCAGCCTTCCGCGGCACGTGGCGCCTGCCTGTCACCGGCGTGGCTGTCACCGTTGTTGCCGCGCTCATCCTAGGCGGTGCCTATCCCGCCCTCATCGAGCAGTTCCGCGTGCGCCCCAACCAACGCACCCTCGAATCCCCCTACATCCAGCGCAACATTGACGCGACCCTGGCTGCCTACGGCCTCGACGACGTCGACTATCAGACGAACTATGACGCGGCCACCACGGCCTCGGCCGGCCAGTTCGACAACGCCACCCTGACCTCCCAGGTGCGTCTGCTCGACCCCAAGGTCATCACGAAGACCGTCCAGCAGCTCCAGCAATCCCGCCTGTACTACGGCTTCAACTCCGGCATGAAGGTCGACCGCTACAACGTGGGCGGCGAGCGCCGCGACACCGTCATCTCGGTGCGCGAACTCAACCTGAACGGCTTGTCCGCCGAGCAGCAGACGTGGGTCAACCAGCACACCGTCTACACGCACGGCTTCGGCGCGGTCGCCGCCTACGGCAACCAGCTGACCAGCGACGGACTGCCCTCCTACTGGGAGCAGTCTGTGCCCTCCGTCGGTGAGATGGGGCAGTACGAGGAGCGCGTCTACTTCAGCCCGGGTTCTCCCAACTATTCGATCGTCGGTGCGCCCGAAGGCGCGGCTCCCCAGGAACTCGACTACCCGGATGACACTGCCGTCGGCGGCCAGGTCTCCACGACCTTCACCGGCAACGGCGGCCCCTCCGTGGGCAATACCTGGAACAAGCTCCTGTACGCGATCAAGTTCGGCTCCACCGACTTGTTCTTCTCCTCCCAGACGAACGAGGCCTCGCAGATCCTCTACGACCGTGACCCGCTGCTGCGCGTGGCCAAGGTTGCTCCCTACCTGACGCTCGAGCAGTCCGCCTACCCGGCGGTCGTCGATATGGACGGGGACCCCTCGACCGACAAGCGCCTCGTGTGGGTGGTCGACGCTTATACGACCACGAACAACTACCCCTACGCCCAGCACGAGTCCCTCTCAGACGCGACCGTGGACTCCCAGTCCACGCAAATGGGCCAGTACGTGCAGAACAACAAGATCAACTACATGCGTAACTCCGTCAAGGCCGTCGTCGACGCCTACGACGGTTCCGTGCGTCTGTTCCGCTGGGATGATCAGGATCCGATCCTGCGTACCTGGGAGAAGATCTACCCCGGCAGCGTCGAACCTATGTCCGCAATTTCCGGCGATCTCATGAGCCACCTGCGCTACCCCGAGGACATGTTCAAGGTTCAGCGCAACCTGCTGGCCACCTACCATGTGACTGACGCGTCCGGCTTCTACTCGGGCGGTGACCGTTGGCGCCTGGCCGAGGAAACCTCGACGTACGGGGACGCCTCCGCTTCCTCGTCCTCGCAGCGCGTGGACGCCAACGGCAACCCCGTGTCCGCACCGACCTCGCTGCAACCCCCGTACTATCTGACCATGCAGATGCCCGGACAGGAGAGCGCCGAGTTCTCGCTGACCTCCGTGTTCGTGCCCGGTGGCGGCGGTGAGGGCCGTCGCGAGGCCATGGCTGGCTTCCTCGCGGTCGACTCCGAGACGGGCAGCACGCCGGGCCAGGTGCGCGAGGGCTACGGCAAGCTGCGCCTGCTCGCGCTGCCTTCGTCGACGACCGTGCCCGGCCCCGGTCAGGTGCAGAACAAGTACGACTCCGACGAGAAGATCGCCACCCAGCTGAACCTGCTCAATCAGGCTGACTCGACCGTTATTCGAGGCAACCTCCTGACCCTGCCGGTGGGCGGCGGCCTGCTCTACGTTCAGCCCGTCTACGTTCAGGGCACTGGATCGGCGTCCTACCCCGTGCTTCGCTCGGTGCTGACAGCGTTCGGCGACAAGGTCGGCTTCGCGCCCACCCTCGAGGAATCGCTACGCCAGCTCATCGCCGACGATGGGACCTCCAAGACGCCCACGCCCTCCACACCAACGGGCGACGGTGGGGGACAGCCCAGTGCGCCCGCTTCGGGTGATCCTGCTGCACAACTGAGCCAGGCTGTCACCGATGCTGCACAGGCGATGCGTGACGCTGACGCCGCGATGAGCAAGTCGGACTGGACCGCCTACGGTGAGGCACAGACTCGCCTGCACGATGCGCTCACGCGCGCTGAGGCCGCGCAGACGGCGCTCGGCACCACTTCGTCCGGTGCCGCGGCGACGCCGAGTCCGACTCCGTCGCCCACAGATGGTGCCGCGACGCCGTCGCCTTCTCCCTCCACGGAGGCGCAGAGCGGCTCATAGGCTCATGTCTTCTCACCGGCGCGCCCGGCTTCGCACCCTCAAGGGCTGCGGGCCGGGCGTTTGCCGTCGCTAGGATGGAGGCGCACATTCTGGAGCGTGCAGTCTCGCTCGAGCAATCGGGCGTGACAGAATCACACACGGAAGGATGATCAATGAGTGCGCCTCGCGTCCCTCAGCCGACGTCCAGTGCCGCCGCGTCTGGAGACCTAGCTCACGGCCGCTTTGCTTGACCTCGATTAATTCAGGTGGTAAAGTTTTAACTACCGACGCGGGGTGGAGCAGTTCGGTAGCTCGCCGGGCTCATAACCCGGAGGTCGCAGGTTCAAATCCTGTCCCCGCTACCACCAAGAACCCGGTCCCGACAGGGACCGGGTTCTTTATGTTTCAGCGCGTATCGTCCAGCGAACGTCTTGACTAGGCGAGTGTCACACGCGATAGAATTGACTGTTCGCCATCAGGAACTGCACTTTCGGGTGCGAGAGGAATACAGATGAGCACCATCGATCCGTTGCAGCTCACTGCTGCTGACATGAGTAACCCGGCGCTGAGCGCTCAGGACCTCGCGGACATCACGGCCGCGCGTGAAGACCTGCGCCCTTACGTTGCGACTCACCCGTCGCTGTACCCTGCCCTCCAGCAGTGGCTCGCCAGCCAGGGTGTCGTTCCCGCTCAGCCGCCCGCCGCGCAGCCCGCGGTTAAGGCACCCGCCGCCGAGGCCTCGGCCGAGGGACGTGAGAACGCGACCACCGAGGGCGCGCATGAGCAAGCAGTCGCTGAACCTGCTGCAGACACGAATGCTTCCGCCGCGCAGTCGGATGCGCCTCACGCCCAGCAGCCCTATGGGCAGCCACAGTATGGTGCACCCCAGGGCGCTCCTCAGGCTCAGCAGCCCTACGGACAGCCACAGTACGGCGCTCCCCAGGGCGCTCCTCAGGCTCAGCAGCCCTACGGACAGCAGCCGTATGGCGCTCCCCAGGGGCAGCCCGGTCAGCAGGGGCCGTCCGCTGGCCAGCAGCTTGGTGCCGCCGCTTCGCAGTTCGGTGCCGCCGCGAACAGCGCGTTCAATCAGTTCCAGAACGTTGTCGTTGCTGAGGCTGGCAAGGTGAGCGGTCGCTCGATTCGCGCGACCTACGCGCTGATCGGCGTTGCCGCTGCGTCGCTGCTTGTGTTTATCTCGATGCTCCTTCCCTATGTCGAGATCTCGTTCTTTGTGACTGAATCGACGTCGCTTCTCGGCGGCGGCGGTTGGTTCCCGGTCACCTTCCTGCTCCTGCTCCTCGCGAACGTCGGCGTCGGCGTCGCCTACTGGCTGACCAACCAGAAGTGGGCATTCATTTCCGTGGGCGCGGGTTCGCTCGCTCTGGGAATCATGTCGCTTATCGAGACGTTCTACATCATCGCCAACGATAACGATCTGATTGACTTCTCGATCGGCTTCTACCTGTTCCCGCTGTTCTCGATTGCTCTGGGTGCGGCTGGCGTGATCCTGCTCCTCGAGCTGAAGGAAGGCAAGGTCGCTCCTCTGAACACGGCCCCCGCCATGCTGAATCAGTTCGGCCAGCCGGGCCAGCAGGCCTACCCCGCGCAACCCGGACAGCAGTACCCGGGCCAGCAGGCCTACCCCGCGCAACCCGGACAGCAGTACCCGGGCCAGCAGGTCTACCCCGCGCAGCCCGGCTTCCAGGGCCAGCAGCAGTACCCGGGGCAGCAGGTCTACCCCGCATCGCAGGGCCAGTACGGCGCGCAGCCGCAGCAGGCTCAGCCGGAGCAGTCGGCTCAGAACCAGCAGGGGCAGACGGGTGAACAGCCTCAGAACCCCTACAGCCCTCAGGCGTGACGCTCTGAGTGAGGCATACGGGACGGGGCCCGCGGCAACAGCCGCGGGCCCCGTCCCGTTGTGTTGTGCAGTGGGCTACTCGTCGTCCTCTTCCGTGATGTCGACGCCGGCAACGCCGTCGAGGTCCGCGAGGGCCGTCACGAGCATCGAGCGTGAGAGATCTTGGCGAGTCGACGCTGTGAAGCGCGCGGTGGACGTGTGGTGGGCTGAATCGGTGCGCGTGGAGACGCCGGACACCGACCAACCCAGGGCGCTTACCTGCGTGAGGAGGGTGGAGAGCACTCCGTGTCCGGGAGTGTAGTGGACGCTGAGCGTGACCTTGTGCCCGTGGGTGCGCATGAGGATGAACTGGACGAGCGGGGTCAGCAGTGCAATGACGATGAAGTGCAGGGCAGTGCCCGCAAGGGCGAGCCACCACAGGCCAGCGCCGCAGGCCATGCCGATCGCTGCAGTTTCCCAGATGGTGGCGGCCGTCGTTAGGCCTCGGATCGCTCCGTGCCGAGTCAGGATGATGCCCGCGCCCAGGAAGCCGATGCCCGACACGATCTGCGAGGCGACGCGCGAGGGATCGTAGCGGGTGATGCCGTCGATGAGGATGTCGGAGAACCCGTACTTGGAGATGAGCATCATGAGGCAGGCGGTGAGGCCCACGATGGCCTGGGTGCGGATGCCGGCGCTCTTGCCGCGGATTTGTCGTTCGAGTCCGATGGAGGCAGACAGGACAAGGGCAAGCAGCATCCATCCGATGCTGACGAGTTGGTGCATCATGGTCTCTTCCTTCCTTAGCGCGGGAGGATCTTAGTGTAGCGACCGAGTCCGGTGGGGGCGTGGATCACGCACGAGGTCGTGGCTTGTTCCGCTCGTTTCGTGCACAGGTCGGGTGCCTGGCTGAGGGCTGACAGGGAACTCGTGCTTCGACAAGCTTCGCCTGCGTGCAAAGCCGCCAGATTGTGTGAAAAGTGTTGAGATACTGCGCCGCGTCGCACGCGCGCCGCGAGGTAAATCGCGTGAGCCAGCCACGGCCTCGTTAAAGGCCACGGAAAGAACGTCCCAATCTCGACACAAGAATTTGGGGTTAGTATGGGACTCACGATCGACAGACGAGGAACCCATTTATGGATACCCCTACTCCTGATGACATCGCCAGCGATGTACAGCAGCGCTCCGACACGCAGCTGAAACGCGGCCTGGCATCGCGCCACATGCAGATGATCGCCATCGGCGGAGCGATCGGCACCGGCCTGTTCCTGGCCTCGGGTGCCACGGTCGCGAACGCCGGCCCAGGCGGCGCGCTCCTCGCGTACGCGGCGATTGGTCTCATGGTGCTGCTCCTCATGCAGTCCCTGGGCGAGATGAGCGCGCACCAGCCGGTCGCGGGTTCGTTCCAGACCTTCGCGACAAAGTTCATTTCCCCGTCCTTTGGCTTCGCGATGGGCTGGAACTATTGGTTCAACTGGGCGGTGACGGTCGCCGCAGACCTGGTGGCCTCCGGCCTCGTGATGGCCTATTGGTTCCCGTCGGTGCCCTCGTGGATATGGGCAGTGGTGTTCCTGGTCATCGTCGTGGGACTCAACGCCCTGTCGGCGCGCGTCTACGGTGAGGCGGAGTTCTGGTTGGCAGCCATCAAGGTCGTCATCGTCATCGTGTTCGTGGTCTCCGGAGTCTTCATGATCGCGGGCGTCATGGGCACGAACTCGCCGGGCCTGTCGAATTGGACGACCGGCGATGCTCCCTTCCATAACGGTTTCGTCGGCGTCATCGCGGTGTTCATGATCGCGGGCTTCTCGTTCCAGGGCACCGAGCTCGTAGGCGTGGCCGCCGGCGAGTCTGAGAACCCGCGCCGGGACGTGCCGCGTTCGATCCGCACGGTTTTCTGGCGCATCATGTTCTTCTACATTGGCGCGATCGCGGTGATCGGCACGCTGTTGCCCTACACGGATCCGAGCCTGCTCAGCGCCGCCGATGACAGCGCCAACAATGTCGCTCAGTCGCCATTTACGCTCGTGTTCGCCCGCATGGGCATCGGCGCGGCGGCGGCCGTCATGAACGCCGTCATCCTGACGTCGATCCTGTCGGCGGGTAATTCGGGCCTGTACGCGGCCTCTCGTATGCTGCACTCGATGGCTCTCAAGCACCAGGCACCCGCAATTTTCGCGCGCGTGACGAAGGGTGGTGTACCCGGTTACGCGATGGCCGTGACGACGGTGACGGCGGCGTGCGGCTTCCTCACGCAGCTGGTTTTTGAGGACGCCTACATCTGGCTGGTCAACATCGTCGGAATCTCCGGCATCATCATGTGGCTGGGAATCGCGGTCAGTCACATCCGCTTCCGTCGCGCCTACCTGCTGCAGGGCTACCGCCTTGAAGACCTGCCGTATCGTTCCCCGTTCTTCCCGGCTGGTCCCATCATCGCCTTCATCATGTGCCTGGTCGTGATGGCGGGTCAGAACTATGAAGCCGTGCTTCACGGTCAGGTGTGGGAGGTTGCATCCTCCTACATCGGTCTGCCGCTCTTTGGCGCGGTCTGGTGGGGCTATCACCTGGTGCGTAAGGACCGGACGGTGCCGCTGGATGAGATGGACGTGGCCCCCGTCGAGATTGAGCCGGTCTCGAATAACTAAGAACGATGAGAGCCGGGCAGTGCAGACATGCGCTGCCCGGCTTCTTCACTGGATTGACGAGGCCGTGGCTCACTCACGCTTCCCGCCTCCTGCACGGCTTGTCATCACTCGGTAACTAACGGCGTGGCGGGGCGCTCATCCCGCGCATTTTCATAGGATGGGGCCATGATGACAACGCGACGCCTCCTTGCCATGACCGCCCTGTCCGCCCTTGTCTTGGGGGTGAGTGCCTGTTCGCCGAAGGATAGCCAGCCGACTTCCGGTGCCACGACCTCGGCCCCGACTCCGAGCGCCTCTGCTTCAGCCAGTGCTACGCCCACCGCACAGAGTGGCATGGACGCCCAGAGCGGGGAGACGCCCCAGAGCGCTTCGGTCGATAAAGGCAACCAGGCTCCTGAGGTTGACGTGACCAACAACGAGGCGCGTTGCGACATGACGAACCTGCAGCCCGCGGTGACGAGCAACCAGCAGATCGGTACCTCCACCTACGTCGAGCTGATCTTCACGAATGAGGGAAACTCGTGCTGGGTCAGCGGCTTCCCGCAAGTTCTTTTCGCCTCGGGCGGAGCGACCGTGTCTGAGGCGGTGCGCGACGGCGAGGATCCCGGCAACGTGTATACGATTCCTCAGGGAGGTCGCGTGGGCGTGACCCTCACGGCTGAATCCGTTGATGGCGTCGACGGCTGCACGCCTGCGACCTCCGATCAGGTCGATATCTTCAACACGAACGGTTCGGGTTCGACCAGCCTGCAGCTCTCGCTGAGCGTCTGCCAGAACATCGCTTCCGTCGCGGTCAGCCCCTATGAGCCGCAGTCCTGAGGGGTTCGCCCGTCGTCGAGCGGCAGGTGCCGACCGGGTTCCACCGCCTGGCACCTGCTGTCTATGTGTGTGACGGGCGCGCGAGGGCGGAACTCTCCGATTTTGTGTATTGCCGCCGACTCAGCTGTCAAGCAACGCCAATATACTGGCTGCCAGAGCTGATGCTGATACGCTGATCTGGTTTGAAGGGCTGCGTACCCTTCTACGCTCACTCGTGCGTGGTGATCACGCGGCGGGCAATACATCAATCAGATATGCAAGGAGACCTCCATGGGGATACGCGAAAACAAGCAGGCGTTCCAGTACGCACTGCCGTACGAGCAGGTGTTCCAGGCGGCGATGGCTGCCGTCCCGAGTGTGCCGAAGGCGACCATGATGGGGGCGGACATGAACGCGCGCTACCTCACCTTCGATACGCCCCTGACCTTCATGTCCTGGGGTGAGCGCATCATCGTCGGTTTTATCCCTCACGAGCAGGGCGTTACCGTTGAGGTTTCCTGTGCGACGAAGGGCATGCCCAACCTCATGCAGAATGGCCGTAACCGCAAGATCATCAAGCAGTTCATCGACGCGTTGTCCAGCATCGTGCAGGTGAACGGCGTCGAGGTCATCGCGTCCTGACGCATCGTGCTGCGATGTGTGCGAGGCATGACGTCGTCGCACCCGCCCCGACCGTATACGCACCAACGTGCACGCCAGATGCTCACCCTCCAGGGATTGTCCCAAAACGCAGACCACCTCGCCCACAACAGCCCATTTTTGGCATGTTTCGCAGAGGTGGTCTGCGATTTGGGCACATCATCCCTCGCTCTCGATCACCACGCCGGGGAAAATGGCGACACGAGAACACTGACATGCCAAAAGAACGCTCCTCATGCTGCAAAACCCCTGCGCTTCTCATGCGGGAGCGCAGTGAACACCACAACGAGAACTCGACGTTCTCCCAACACGTTCTGTCCGTCCTCGTAGTTGGTTACCCACCTTCAACACCGACTTTCCCGTACCAACATGCCGAAAATTCGCCTGCCAGCAACACGTAGTGTCCTACACTCCCAGGATCGGGCTGGGTACGAGGGCTGAGTGTCCCGTGCGTTTCGTTGCTCGTCAAGGGTTTGCTTACGTACTACCAGAAGAACCAGGGGGCGCTCGACCAACTGCATGCTGCCGACGACGCTTTCAAGGGATTGGCTGGTATTGCAGCCCCAAATAGTGAGTGATCCAGATGCAGCTCGGCCCGGCCCCATACGAGTATGGGGCCGTTTCTGCGTGACATGCACCTCGTAATTGCGATCTCGGTTTGGGAGTAATGATTATTTGGTGCCTGTAAGATGATGTACAGAATTCTTCTATCAGTGTTGAATGAAGGGTAGGCACCATGGCGCGCGGATACCGGGCAATTCTGGAACTGGAAGGTGCGGGAAGCGCGGTGCAGATCGCTGACCGTATCTTCCATGAGTGGGCGCACAGGAAGTATCCACGGACAGGTTCTTCCGTGCGTGTTGAATGCGATGAGGAGGGGATCTATCGTTTCGGCGAGCTCACCTCCAGGAGAGGGGAGAGGACAGAAGTCATCGCGACGAAGATGACGGAGACCTCGGAGGATAATCACTACGAGCGCCAACTTCTCGAAATGGTCGAACGGACGAGCGGCGGCAAGCAGTGGACGATGCGCGTCTATGCGATGCATGCGACCAAAGAATCCAACTACGACCAGGTCGTGTGGATTGAGGTTACCCCTCCGCGTAAGGGGGAGTGGGACGCGAAGCCGCCTGCCCTGGTCCGCGATCTTATCACCGAGGGCCACTGCCGTGACCGGGGTATGCCCCTGTCGGATTCTCTCCAATCCGTCATCGATGAGGAGCAAGTGGAGCAACTGATCAGCTGGATTCGCGATGACCGCAGACGCGCATCCGTCGTCGTGGCCGCCCCGCTCACGGATGGGAACGATTCGGAAGCACTCGAAGCGGAATTCCGGTGGAAAGACATCCTACGTTCCCTGACAAAGGATTCCCTTGGGTGCGCATCCTACTTTCTCCTCACGCCCGAGGCATACCGTGAGTTCTGCGCCCAGATCGGACAGGGGTGCGCCATGCCCAAGGGGAGCCTGAGAACGTACCTTCCTGGCTTCCGGTCAGACGAACCAGCTGACAGGCTCCGGCACAGGGTGCTCACCGCAGGCACGCTGCTGCGTGGGTACGATGAGAAAAGCAAGCGATTTCGTCCCGAACTGTCAGCCATCATTGCGCGAACGCCCTGCGAATATCTGTGGGAAAACGGCCTTGATAAGGAGCTTCGCCGGGCCCAAGCGCTCTTGGATAAGAAGCGCCTGACAGTGCCGACGTTCTACCCGCTGCGTGAGAGGGCGCGGACGGTGGAACTGCTCGACGAGAAGGTGCGTCAGCGGGTCGCCGAGTCTTTCTCCGTAGCCGCCAGCGACGCGAGGGGATCAGCCGAGGACTCGCGCGAGCCTGCTCACGAGGCGCAAGAAGAGCTCGCCCTCCAGACCCCCGAACGCGAGGTGGGGGCCGGGTCAGCGTCGTCCGAGCCCGCCACGCAGCGCGGAGAG
Source organism: Actinomyces sp. ICM47 (assembly GCF_905369875.1). Classification (NCBI taxonomy): domain Bacteria; kingdom Bacillati; phylum Actinomycetota; class Actinomycetes; order Actinomycetales; family Actinomycetaceae; genus Actinomyces; species Actinomyces sp. ICM47. The sequence goes on along the minus strand of NZ_CAJPJE010000035.1, from coordinate 80 downwards.
TCTTCGCACGTGGCGTGGTATGAGCCGTTACGCCGCCTGATTCGTCGGTTCCTACCCGCGTTCAACCCGCGCTCATACAC
>NZ_CAJPJE010000034.1:0-25048 GCF_905369875.1 Actinomyces sp. ICM47 | reverse complement strand
GATCCGTCGTGGCCACCGTCTCCCTGCGTACCCCCGTCGGGGACGTCAAGGCTGACCTCAAGCATCAGGCGGCGCAGCGCTCCGCTCAGGTCGCGACCCTGGACGACGAGGTGCAGTCCCTCGGGCGTGCGATCGACGGATACTCTCGCTCCGGGCCGACCACACAGACCGACCATGCTCTTGCTCTGGCGACTGGGTCGAGCGCCGTGAGCGGCCCCGGCATCACCGTGACCCTGACGGACCGAGCCACGCCCGGCAAGAGGAGCGGTGCCGTGCGCGACCAGGACCTGGCTATGGTCGTCAACGCCATGTGGGGTGCTGGTGCTGAAGCGGTGTCGATCAACGGGCAGCGGATCGGACCGACCACCTTCGTGCGCACGGCGGGTTCCGTTATCCTGGTGAACATCACGCCCGTGTCCTCCCCCTACGTCGTCAGCGCCATCGGGGACTCGAACGCGCTGTCCGTCGCCCTCGTACGCGGCAACACGGGCGACTATCTGTCCGCAGCCCAATCGGTGACCGGCATGACCGTCTCCACAAAGGTTGCGCCTTCTCTCTCGATGGACGCGCTCGCCCCGACCGCCCCCCAATACGCCACACTTCTCACCGCTTCGACCGAAGGAGCCACATCGTGATTGCCGTCATCGGATTGATCATCGGAATCGTCCTGGGTATCCTGCTTGACCCCACCGTTCCCGCCTGGCTTGCGCCCTTCCTACCCGTTGCCGTTGTCGCAGGCTTGGACGCACTGTTCGGCGCGGGGCGCGCGTGGCTCGAAGGAAGGTTCGCGGACCGTGTGTTCGTCACGTCCTTCTTCTGGAACGTTGTTGTTGCCTGCCTCCTGGTGTTCCTCGGTTCTCAGCTGGGCGTGGGATCAGCTATGACAACCGCCGTCGTTGTGGTCCTGGGCATTCGTATCTTCTCCAATACCGCATCCATCCGCCGACTCCTGCTGAAGGCCTGATATGAGCGACCAGACGCCCCGTGCGATCCCCGTAGCCGATGATGCCGCGCCAGAGAGCCTCGCCGAGGCCTCGTTCGAAACGGCTACCGCCACCCACAAGCGCTCCGATCACCGCGAGCCCCACGCGGGACCCGGACTCTGGGCGCGCGCACGAGAAGCCTTCTTCGCTCTGCCGCGCGGCCTGCACATCGTCATACTCATCATTTTTATGATCCTCGGTTTCGCCCTGGCAACACAGGTACGTGCCCAGCATTCCGACCCCCTTGAGGGGCTCTCCGAGCAGGACCTCGTCACCCTCCTGGACGAACTGGGCAGCCAGGAGCAGAACCTGCAGGGTAGGCGCGCTGAACTCGCCGGCGAACTCGATGATCTCCAGAGCGCTGCTAGCGAGGCGGACGCGCGCGAGCAGGCGTCCGCGAAAGCAGCGTTGCAGGCTCAGATCGCTGCGGGCACGGTTGCTGTCCAGGGACCGGGGGTGACTATCTCAGTCGCGGATCCCGGCGCTTCCCTCAGCCCCACCCAGTTTGTCATGACGCTGGGGGAGTTGCGTAATGCCGGTGCCGAGGCCATCGATCTGAATGGTGTGCGCCTCACGATGCGCTCGGCTTTCACCGGTCAGGCGGGTGGAATCATTGTCGATGGCACCCCGATCACGGCACCATACACGTGGACGATCATTGGTGAGTCTCAGACGATTTCCACCGCGCTGGAAATTCAGGCGGGTTCCGCCTCACAGATGCGCGCAAAGGGGGCCGTGGTGACAATCACCCCGACCGATTCGGTGACGATTCACTCCCTCGCCACGCCGCGACCGGCTCAGTACGCAACCTATGAATAAACGCCCCCCGGCCTATAATGAATGCGGAGGTCACCGTGCCCGTGCTTGCGGGATGGTGAACGTTTACACTTATATGACAGTCCCGTTATGAGACCTTTGGAGCGCACCATGTCCGACAACCAGCCTTTTGACCCTACAGCAACGTCCGTTTTCGGCCTGATGCCCCTCACGGATGACGTCGAGGAGGCCCCGGTTGCTCTCTCTGCCCGTGATCGTGAGGCTGTTGAGGCGCTGCCCGCTGGATCGGCCCTGCTGATCGTTCAGCGTGGTCCCAACACGGGTGCCCGTTTCCTCCTCGACCCCGATGTGACGAACGCCGGTCGCTCGCCCCGAGCCGATATCTTCCTCGATGATGTGACCGTGTCGCGTAAGCACTGCCAGTTCATCGCCTCGAACGGTCGCCACATCGTGCGCGATTCGGGGTCACTCAACGGCACCTACGTCAATCGTGAGCGCGTTGACTCCGTCGAGCTGCGTGCAGGCGACGAGGTTCAGATCGGCAAGTATCGCCTGACCTATCAGCCGTCGACCAAGCAGGCCTGACGTGACAGGATCGGCTGCTCGTATCCGCGACGCGCGCCCCACTGCGGGCGTGTCGTCGTGGCCTCACGACGCCGATCATTCCCCTGAGCTGTCGATCGGGCGCGTCGTTGAGGAGTTGGCGGAAGAATTCCCCGCGATCTCCCTGTCGAAAGTCCGCTATCTAGAGAGCGAGGGACTCGTGAACCCTGCGCGCACGGGGGCGGGCTACCGCAAGTACTCCGCCGCAGACGTGGAGCGTCTTCGCTACGTCCTGGCTGAGCAGCGTGACTCGTTCACTCCTCTAAGCGTGATCCGCTCGCAGCTTGATGCCCTTGACGCTGGCCACATGCCCACACGTCGTCGCGTCGCTCAGGTCGTATCCTCCGAGGGGCATACCGTGTCTTTGGGCGGGCGCCGCGCGATTCCGGCCAGCGATCTAGCTGACCTGACGGGTGTCGATATGGACACGCTTGAACGCTATTCTCGCCTCGGCCTGATCACCCCGGACTTGGCGGGGTATTTCTCGGCCCGGTGTGTTCACGCTGTCACTGCGATTGCGCGCCTGGAGTGTGCGGGCGTTGACGTGCGTGTCTTGCGCGCCGTTCGTCAGGGTGCGGAGCGCAGCGCAGATATCATCGACCAGACGGTGTCCTCCCAGAGGGGACGAGGCCGTGGCGCTGACCGCGAGCGGGCACGTGCACGGGCGATTGAGCTGGGCGATTTATTCGCTGAGCTGCATCGCGAAATGCTGACGGTGGCAGTGTCGGCGCTGTCCGATGAGGGGATCTGACTCTCATCGTTAATCTCCATCTTTAACCTCAAGGTTAGACGCGCCGGGAGGGTCGTTGACCACCCATCGTCGGTGCACTACCGTAGTCCTGTTCTCATCCATACCCAACGTCAAGGAGCCCCACAGTGAGCGCACAAGCCAACGCCGTATCTCGGCAAGGCATGCTTTTCGGCGACCCGCTTGAGGGCATTGAAACGGACGAGGTCGGCTATCGCGGACCCATCGCGTGCAGCGCCGCTGGCATCACCTATCGCCAGCTGGATTACTGGGCTCGCACCGGTTTGCTCCAGCCCTCGATCCGTGCAGCGCGCGGCTCTGGATCTCAGCGCCTCTACTCGTTCCGAGACATCCTGGTTCTGAAGATCGTGAAGAAGCTCCTGGACGCAGGCGTATCTCTGCAGCAGGTGCGCGTGGCCGTCGGCTCCCTGCAGAACAGGGGAGTGGACGACCTGGCGTCGATCACCCTTATGAGCGATGGAGCCTCCGTCTACGAGTGCACATCGACCGACGAGGTCATTGATCTTCTACAGGGCGGTCAGGGCGTTTTCGGTATCGCTGTGGGACGCGTCTGGCGTGAGGTCGAGGGGTCTCTCGCTAAGTTGCCGCTCGAGCGTCCCGACGGTGCCTACGTCGATGATTTGGCTGTGCGTCGTCACGTCAAGCGCACCGCCTCCTGAGCGCGAGGTGTCGCGCGAGCAAGGGTAAGGGTATGCACCGCGCAACGGTCATGACATAAAGGCTGTGGGCCGGCTTGATGCCTGGCCCACAGCCTTTGCTTGTTGGTGGGGAAAGACGCCTACTTGCGGCCCAGCGGGCGGCGAATCGTGTAGGCGGTATCCAGGTCGGTGATCTCGACCGTCACCATGCCGTGCTCGTCGACAATGTAAGACTCCTCGATGAGAGGTCCTTCCTCGGTGCGCACAACCTCGATCGATTCAAGGTCCACGTCGCTGCGGCGCAGGCTCTGATCGAAGGGGAAGATGACTTCACCGCAGGGCTGCAGGTCGCCGCGGGGCACCCAGGACTCGTCGAACGACGAGTACTCGACGAAGCGGAAGTAGCCGATGTTATGCGCCGCTCGGTAGCAGCGCTTAATCGTCAGCGTCTCGCCGGGAGCAAGCTCCGTGTTGGGTTCGAGCAGCGTGTCGAAGGAGATGAAGGAGCCACTGTCGCGCTCACGGAACACGCCGACGCCGCGCGAGAGCTGCTCACGCACCGTGTAGGCGGCTTCGGGATCGGCACCGATGGCCAGGCCGATGGCAGTCGAGGCTGCCGTGTGCGGAGAGCGGTGGACGCGGCGACCGAAGCGGGCGCGCAGGATGCGCGCGACGAGCGGCAGCTGGGAGCCGCCGCCCACGACGTACAGGCCTGCGACGTCACCGCCGAGCTGACCGACCCCGGAGGCATCGGGGACGAGCAGGGGTTCCATGGCTTCGACCGTTGCATTCACGAGCGGTGTTGCGGCGTCATAGAAGTCCGCGACGGGGATCGTCGTGGGTTCGCCGTTGACGGGTACGGTAATGAACTTCGACGAGGGGGAGAGGGCCTCCTTGGCGGAGCGAGCGTCCTCGATGAGGCGTTCCCACGCGGCGTCTCCGAGCAAACCGGAGTCAGTGCCCGCCGCTGCTGCGAGACGGTTCGCCAAGATGACGTCGAAATCATCACCGCCGACCAGGTTCAGGCCGCGCGATCCCAGGACCTCGTGCAGTGTGCCGGTGGCCGACACGATAGAGGCGTCGAAGGTACCGCCGCCGAGGTCGTAGACGAGGATCGCGGTGCGCTTCGAGTTCAGGGTACCCGCGTGGCGGTGCGTGTACTCGAAGCCCGCAGCGGAGGGTTCGTTGACCATCGCGAGGACGTCCCAGCCTGCACGGCGGAACGCCTCGAGGGTCAGGAAGCGCTGCGCAGACCAGGCGTGCGCGGGAATGCCGACGAGAGCCTCAAGCTTCTCCGAGGCGGGCACGGAGGCAACCGACGAGTTCGTGCGCACCGTGCGCGCGACATACGTCAGGAAGCCGGTGAGCGCGTCGAGCACGGAGATGCTGTGGTTGCCCAGGCGCAGTGTGGATGTGTCGGTAACCGACGGATCCGACAGCAGGCGCTTGAAGGAGCGCAGGTGGGGCGCACCCTCGCGGGCAGCATCCTCGGCGTCAAAGCCGTAGACGAGATGATCGCCGTCCAACGCGAGGATTGACGGAATGAAGTCCACCGTATCCTCGCGGTTGTTCACGAAAGAGACGATGGGGTAGTTCCCCCGATCAACAATAGCAATCGCGGTTGTCGTGGTACCAAAATCTACTCCGAGTCTCATAGGATTAACCCTATCGCGCATTGTCAGCCTCTCCTAGAACGTCTCGCCGGTGCTTCGCACGTTTTTCAGTAACGTACGCTGTATAATTGTGACTAAGGTCCATGCGACCAGAAAATACGCCGTTCCGGCGATAGCGTCAACTACATAATGGTTACCCGTTGCGATAATCGTCATGATGGTCAAAATTGGATGAAAAATTACGATGAGACGCGCCCACCATGAGCGCCACACGTAAGTTCCGAGCATGCAAGCTACCCAGACCGACCAGCCCGTATGCATTGATGGCATGGCTCCGTAGGGGTTGGCGAGGGTGCCGAAGAGGTGAGAATATACGGAGGTGTGCTGGGCGACCGCATCCGTGATACCGAACTCGGGAACGAGGCGTGGGGGAGCAAGTGGGTAGGTCCAGTAGGTGATAAGCGCGCCCAGTGTCATGACGACGAGCGTCCAGCGGGCACGTGAATAGTACTGCGGAGAACGGACCCACAGGGCGAGCAATGTAAGCCCGGTGAAGAGAAAGAACGTCATAGCGTATTGCATGGACGCCAGTGAGGCGAGCATTGGGTGGGTTGTAAGCCATGAGTTCACGGGCGACTCAATGTCAATGCCGAGTGAGCGCTCAGTGGAGACGACGTCGCGCGCGTGTGCAACTGCGACGCTCTCGCTGGCTCGCGCCAGGAATGAGAGAACGGAATAGGTCAGGCAGGCGAGGGTGAGGACCAATACTTCCTGCACGGGATGTCTCGCCGTTTGCTGTGTGTGATGGTCCGTAGTCATGATCGTAACTCTAGCGCGTGCGCGTCGAGGGACCAGGGGAGCTAATCGGACATAATATACATTATCGGATCGTTGGGGTGGGATGGCGCAGTATTCCGCTTGACGCGTCCGATAGAATGGGTGGGATGGCGCAGTATTCCGCTTGACGCGTCCGATAGAATGGGCACGTTTCTTATCTACGTCCAGGAGGCTGTTATGGCTGACCGCGCACTGCGTGGCATGCAGATCGGTGCCAAGTCCCTCGAGTCCGAGGACGGCGTCGTTTTCGCCGATCGTTTCATTGTTCGTTACGCGTGCCCGAATGGACACGAGTTCGAGGTGACACTCTCCAGCGAAGCCACGGCTCCGGCGACCTGGGAATGCAAGTGTGGCCAAACCGCCGAACTTATCGGCGAAACTGAGGAAGATGAGGATAACAAGCCCGTCAAGCCTCAGCGTACGCACTGGGACATGCTGCTGGAGCGCCGCTCCATCGAGGAACTCGAGATCGTCTTGACCGAGCAACTGACCGCCTACCGTGAGGGTCGCTTGCGCCCCGAGGGGTCCTACCGCAAGGGCTAATCCCTGCGAAACAGCGAACGCGCGGCCTGAGCCAGACGACTCAGGCCGCCTTTTGTGACCATCGCCAGCTCCTCGACGAAAATCGACGAGTCGAGCTTCGATTCGCCCGCCATGCGCTCATCAAAGGTGATCGGCACCTCGACAATCGTCGCCCCCAGTGAGCGCTCGAGCTCCGTCATCTCCACCTGGAAGCCGAAGCCGGTCGTCTTCACGCGCCCCAGGATGCCATGCGTCGACAGGAAGGACGAACGGTGCACCCGCAGCCCTGCTGTCGCATCGCGTACGGGTGTCCCCATACAAAAACGGACATAATAATTGCCCGCCTTTGACAGAGCGACGCGCTTGGCCGACCAGCCATTCACCTGGCCGCCGCGCACCCAGCGCGAGCCGATGACGAGGTCCGGACGATCCGGCCCGCCCATACGGGACAGAAGTTTGGGCAGATCTACCGGGCGGTGCGAGCCGTCTGCGTCCATCTGGAGGATAAACGGATATCCATGCTCGATGCCCCAGCCCATGCCATCGACGTAGGCGGTGGCCAGTCCTGACTTAGCGGGCCGGTGCAGGACGAACAGTCGTTCCTCCCCCGCGCGGCGCTCGTCGACCCACTCCCCCGTGCCGTCCGGCGAGGAGTCGTCGACGATGAGAACGTGCGCGGCCGGAACGTGGGTCCAGATCTCCTCCAGGATCGTCGGCAGCGTCGACATCTCGTTGTAGGTGGGGATCACAATAAGGGTGTTGTCGCCTTGGGGTGACGGAGAAAGACGCTGCTTTGTAGTCATGAGCCACATTCTGCCTGTTTTAACGAGTGGTCGCACGTGCTGCACGTTCGGCGATGCCCCACCGGATCGCGCTCACCCATCCCGAGACAGCGATCAGCAGGCTGAGTCCCATGAACGCGAAGGGGATCGTCTCCCCCGCCCGGGCGGTCACGGTGAGCGAGGAACGCAGCGGCATATCGGCGACCAGCGTCGCCACAGACTCCGTGTCCGTAGAAGCGAGCACACTTCCATCGGGGCGGATCACATAGGAATGACCGGTCGTTGATGACTGGACGGCGCTGCGTGAATACTCCATCGCCCGCATGCGCAGCAGCTGGCCCTGCTGGGCAGACTCGCCGGAGGAACGGAAGTGATAGTTATTCGACGGCGTGACAATCATCTGTCCACCGCGGGCTACGCCCTCGCCGATAACCGAGGGATAGGCACCCTCGAAACAGATACCGACGGCCACGGGAACCCGGCGCCCGTCGCGAGCAGGCACCCTCATGAGCGGGGTTTCATCCCCGGCCTCCATGTCCTTGGCGGACTGGGCGGCTTCGGTGGCGAAGGACGCGATGAACTCGCGGAAGGGAATGAACTCACCGAAGGGCACGGGCACGTGCTTGGAGTAGCGTGCTTTCTCGTCGATTCCCACGCCCGGGCGCCAGATCGCAAGCCAATTCTTCACGCGGTCACGGTCGTTGAGGTTCGTGTAACCGATAAGGATCGGCGCATCCAGGGCCACTGCCGCCTTATCAACGATGGATCCGATATCGGCGAAGGTAACGGGATCACGATCCACCGATCCTTCGCCCCATAGGGCCACGTCGATCGGTTTGTCGATGACCGCAGGATCGGCTGCCAGGCTGAGCGAAGCCCGCATGTTATTGCTCGTCACCTCGCCCGGGTGGCTGTAGGCCCGCGGACCCGGCAGAGCGATGTCACCCTGAACGACGCCGACGCGCAGGTAGCCCTCCTCGGCCTTGTTCGACAGCGGGATCGCCAGGGGTGCGATAACACCAGCGAGTACGAGGACGGCCAGAAACGGGCGAGAAAACCAATGTTCACGCCGCACGGCTGCGTCGCGGTAGGCGAACATGCGCCGGGTCAGAACCGCCAGGAATACGACGGCGGCTGTCACGACGGTCGTCCCACCATAGGGTGCCAGGTGCCCCAGTGACGAATCCACCTGCGGCAGAGCCACGGACCCCCAGGGGAAGCCCGACCACGGCCAGCGCGAACGAGCGGCATCCACGCCCGCCCACGTGATCGCATAGAGGAGCGCTTGCATGAGTGGGCCGCGCGCCCATGACCACAGCTGCGTCCACCGCGTAAACAGGACCCAGCCGCACAGGAAGAGCGTTTGAGCGAAGGCAAGGACAAACCACGCTGGCTTCATGCCCACGGCCATGGGGACCCAGTCGATAAGAGGCAGCCACATGCTCATCCCGAACGCGACCGTCACGGTGAGCGCGCGAGGAGCCCGGGCCTCGTCGATGCGGGAGATGAACAGGGCCAGCGCTGGGATCGTCATCCACCACCACCCGATCGGCGGGAAAGCGGAGTACAGGGCCAGGCCAGCGGAGGCTCCGATCAACGCATCCCCGCACACATGTGCGAACGACACTCGGTGCAAAATCTCCCGATGCCCCATGCCTACCTCCCCGGAGTGTCAAATGGTGGACCAGGCCACGATACCGCGACCGATGCGATCCTTGGCGGCCTCGGCCCGACGTGCGAGATCGCTCGCGGGCGCAGCGGAGGCGATCTGTCCCAGGCAATCCATAACCTGGCGCATCCAGCGCACGAAGTCACCAGCCTGAATATCAGCCCCATCGATGGCGGTGGCCAGCGTCGAGCCGTGCGCCCACGCGAGTGTCGCAGACATGAGTCCCGCATCCAAGGACGGCGTCGGGTCGCACCCGCACTGCTTCTCTACGCGGTGCACGCGCGCGAGCGTCCCCAAGGATTCTTCCCACGCCGTGCGCAGACGGATGCCGACACCGGTGGGGGCCAGCTCGTTGGCGTCGTCGTCACTGCGAGAGTCGTACACCAGGGCGGAGACCATCGAGGCAAGCTCGGCCTCGTCCAGGTCGTTCCACGCGCCCTCGTTGAGTGACATCGCGATCACCAGGTCACGCTCGCCGAAAATGCGACGCAGCCTCTCCCCCGACGCCGTCACCCGGTCGCCGTCCAGAAAACCGAGGCGCTCGAGGACCGCGCACACACGGTCAAAGTGGGCTGCCACCGAACCCGTCTGGGAGTCGATGGAGCGGCGCAGAAGATCGATCTCGCGCCCCAAGCGCGCCCACTGGGCACCCGCACGCGCATGCTCCTCGCGGTGAGGGCAGCGGTGCACGGGGTGGGTACGCATGGCCGCGCGCAGCTCCCCGATCGTGTCCGCCTCACCCGAGGCCTGGGCGGGCAGCGGGTATTGCCCCTTGGCCGCGCCCGAGCGCAACTCTCCGGCGATGCGGGTACGTTCCTTCGTGCGGCGCAGGGCCGAACCGCCGGGGATCGACATGTGTCCGACGATGGCGATACCGCCGCGCACGTCCTCCGGAGCCAGCGCCCGCCAGGTGGCGTCCTCGGCAATGACGGAGACCTCGACGCGGCCCGAAGCGGACGTCGCTTTCGCGCCGACGACGCACAAGCGCGTCTTACGCCCGCGGATCATGGCGAGCACATCTCCCGGGCGTACGCCCGCAAGCACCCGACGAGACTCGTCGCGCGTCTCGCGCTTACGGGCGCGCGCGCCCGACTTTTCAGCCTGGCTGATGCGATCACGCAGTATGAGGTACTCGCCGACATCGCCCGCGGAACAGGTCAGGTCGTCGGCGGTTGAGCGCTGCTGTGCCTCGAGGTCGGTCAGACGCGTGGCCAGCTGCACAACGGCCGAGTCAGCCTGAAACTGTGCGAACGAGGACTCCAAGACCTTTCGGGTCTGCGTGCGCGTTGATCGGGCCAGCAGGTTGACGACCATGTTGTAGGTCGGCGTGAACGCAGAGATCAGCGGATAGGTACGTTTGGACGCGAGCGCCGCGACCTCCTCGGGTGCCACTCCCCCGCGGTGGGAGACGACAGCGTGCCCCTCGGTGTCGATGCCTCGGCGTCCCGCGCGTCCTGACAGCTGCGTAAACTCGCCGGCGGAGAGCGACACGTGCGCCGATCCGTTCCACTTCGTCAGCGATTCGATGACGACGGTGCGCGCAGGCATGTTGATACCCAGGGCCAGTGTCTCGGTCGCGTAGACCATCTTGACCAGCCCCTGGGAGAACAGGTGCTCGACGGCCTCCTTCATGAGGGGCAACATGCCGGCGTGGTGGGCGGCGATGCCGCGCATAAGGCCACGCTTCCAAGCGTCAACACCGAGCACGACGGCATCCTCGGGGGCGATCAGAGCGATGACCTCGTCGACGTAGCGTTCGATCTCGGCCGCCTCCGAGCGCGTCGTCAGCGTGATCCGCGTGAGCAGCACTTGGCGCACGGCGTCCTCGCAACCCGCGCGCGAAAAGATGAAGGTGATCGCGGGCAGCAGGTGGGCGCGATCCAGCGAGATGAGCGTGGAAGGACGCGACTCCCGGCGCACGCGCACGGGTCGATTCCACGAGCGAGATCCGCGCCCGCCGCGCATCCTCGAGTCGTTCGTAGCGGCCACCAGCTCGGGGTTGAGCTTGCGCTTGCCGGTCGGCGCGTATAGGTCGAAGATGTCCTCCCCGACGATCATGTGCTGGTAGAGGGGCACCGGGCGTTGCTCCGAGACAATGATCTCGCAGGATGAGCGCACCCCGCGGATCCACGCGCCGAACTCCTCCGCGTTCGACACGGTCGCCGACAGAGCAATGATCGACACGTGCGCGGGCAGGTGAATGATCACCTCTTCCCACACAGGTCCGCGCATCTTGTCGGCCAGGTAGTGCACCTCGTCGAGGACAACGACACCCAGGTCATCCAGGGGTGCCCCCGCGTAGATCATGTTGCGGCACACCTCGGTCGTCATGACGACGACCGGAGCTTTGGAGTTAATCGACGTGTCGCCGGTCGCCAGGCCGACGTTGTCCGCCCCGTAGAGGTCGCACAATTCAAGGTACTTCTGGTTGGACAGCGCCTTGATGGGCGTCGTGTAGAAGGCGCGCATGCCGCGCTGCAGGGCCACGTAGGCACCGAACTGGCCGACGATAGTCTTGCCCGCGCCCGTGGGTGCCGCCACCAGGACGGAGTTGCCCGCCTCGACGGCGTCGAGCGCGTCAAGTTGGAAGGGATCGGGAGTAAAGCTCAGTCCCGCCACCCAGCGTCCGCGCAGGGATGAGGCCGCGCGGGCGTGCTCCTGAAAGGCAGCGTAGCGCTGGGCCGCACTGCCCTCGCCGACGCTCGTGCGCTCCTCGGTGCGTTCGACCCGTTTGTCGGTGGCGCGGTGTCGGCGTCGTTTCGGGCTCACGATTGGTCCTCCTGGGTCCACACGTCGATGATGGAGCGGGCACGTGCCCCGGCCTCGGCCCGGCGGTCGGGAGAAACCGCGCGCACGTGGGCTGCGATGTCAGTGAGGAGGCTCAAGCCCCACTCGTCGTTCCATACGGGTACGTCGATGCGCGCTCCGCCCTCGCTCAGCTCAGCGACAATGGTGCCACCGTACTCGTCAGCGATCCAGCGGGCCGGGCGATCCACGTCGAGCCTCCACGCGGGTGCGTCGTCGCGCACCCGGCGCGGTGCCTGCAGGCGCGGGCCATTCACCCTCACATCCGAGATTGACGTCACCGCGAAGGTGCGCGGAGCGCGGGCCGTATCACACCAGCCGCGCAGCAGCCAGCCCGTCGCCGAGGCCTCCAACGACCACAGGTCAACGACGCGATGCGAGACCTGGCCGCGGGTCGACACGTAGTCGAATGACACGCGCTCACGCCGCTCCAGGGCATCACGCAGCGCCTCCACGTTCCTTGACGAGGCCGACGCGGGCGACGCGTCAATCGTGCCCGAGCCGCCCGCCTCCCCCAGCCCACCCAGCGCGGAGACGACGAGGGCAGCGTGAGGCAAGTGCGCGGCCACGTCCGGCGCCAGAAGCGGCGCGATCGCCGAGAGTCCAATCAGGAGAGCCTGAGCCTCAACCTCGGACAGACGCAAGGGCGTACTCGCGCCCAACGTTGAGCGCAGCGACACGCGCTGCTCCTCCTCGAAAAGTCCCCAGTCCACCTCGAAAGACTCACCGGGCAGAGAATCACCGACCGATGCCAAGTACTCAATGTCGCGGCGTACCTGGCGGCGCGTGCGGCCAAAATGTGCGCCTATATCATCCACGTGCACGCCGGGATGCTCGGCAATCCACGCAACCATTGAGGACAGACGCACGACAGCAAGGGACACATTCTCAGGCATCGCCACCTCCCCAGGCGGCCGCCGCGCGCAAACGCTCCAACATCGCCTCTCGAAGCACCTTGGGGCCCACCACGACAACGTCGGCAGCCACCGGCAGCAGGCGGGCAATCCACGTGCCCAGCTCGCCATCCTCCAACGCCATGGACTCCCAGCCCTCCCGTGGAGAACGCTCATCGACAGCCTCAGCCACGGCCTCGTACCCGAGGAGCAGCGAACGCGCCGCGCTGCCTGAGCGCACCCACACGAGCGGAGACACCAGCGACGAGACACGCGGGGCCGAACCTGAGGGCGCGACCGACGCATCGCCGCTCTCCCCCAGGAACTCCACACCCGAGCGCACCCTCGAAACACGGAACGTGCGCTGCGCGCACCGATCTAAGTCCCACCCCCACAGGTACAGCGCCCGCCCCTGCACGGTCAGCGCCCACGGATCCACCGCACGCTGCGTCAAACCCCCCGACCCCGGATATTCAAAGCTGACGACGCGGCGCTCGCGGATCCCGCGCGCGAAAGCAGTCGCGGCTTCTAGCCCCGTCAAACCGAGCCGGATCACGGGCGCGGACACCTCCTCCTCCGAGGATGCTGCCGCCTTGGCATCAATAGAAGCGGCCAGAACGTCCCCGCGGTCCCACGCGCGCGCCGCAAGCGAGAGTAGCGCGCGATCCGTGGCCCCCACCTCGATGTCGGGGGCAAGAGAATCCCGGTCGATGCTGTAGTGCTCCCCTCGCCCGATCCTCAGCAGCACACCAGCGTCGCGCAGCGCATCCTTATCACGCTGAAACTGAGTCTCGAAGGCATCATCGGCGAGGCCTCGATAGCCAGGAAGTGCGCGCAGCTGGGCCTTCGTGCGTCCCGGTTGGGCACCGAGGAGCTCGACAAAAAGCTCAAGGACGCGCACGTTCGCGGCAGGGGCGGTATTCACCCGCCTACCCTACGTCCAAACGTGCGCGTCCTTCGGGATGGCTCACCGCCAGGAGTCAGGACTGCGGTTCCTCGGCGGGACTCACGTAGTCATTCGTTGCCACCGACGTGGGATCCACTGGGCCTTCCAGCTCACCGAGCGAGTCCAGGAAGGTCACCATCTGCGCCCACGTGGTCAGGTCCTGCATGCCGGTCGCGTGACCGGACGTGCCCAGCCACAGGGGCACAGTCGCCGCGAGCACCGCGTTTGCGGCAGCCAGGGAGTCCTCGCTCGCAAGCGAGTCATCCCAGGGCTTCGTGGCATCGATAGCGATCTGCGGGTCAGCCGCAATCGCGTTCATTGCGTCGGTCGTCGCCTTCACGACGGCGCGCGCCTGCTCGGGGTGTGCATGCGCCCACTTGTGCGTCGTGATGATCGAGGCACTCACGAGCGGAGTGTGGGAAGGATCGAGCGGGATCTCGCGAATCTCCAGACCAGCCAGGCGCATCTGAACGGCATCGTTGTTGGTGAAGCCGACGACCGCGTCAACCTGACCCGATGCGATAGCGGCCTGCTGCGTGTAGCCGATCGGCGAAATCGTCACGTCCGACTCGGCCAGGCCAGCCTCCTGCATGGCCGAGCGCGTCGCGTAGTAATTCGCACCGTGCTCGCCGGGGATACCGACCGTCTTCCCCTTCAGGTCAGCCAGCGTCGTAATCTCAGAGCTCGCCGGGACGATGACCGTCCCTGGGTAGGAGGCGTAGTACTGACCGATCGAGACGATGTCCAGGCCCTGTGCGGCGGCCGCGACGGCCTCGTCACCAGAGGCAATCACCACGTCCTCCTCGCCGGCCAGGAGCGCCGTGAAGAAGCCCTCGTGCGAACCGTGGTGGCGGATCGTCGCGTCGATACCCGCCTCGTTGTACATGCCCTGCGCGTCGGCCACGTACACGGGCGAGAACTGAATATTGGGAATGTAGGTCAGGCCGATCGTGACGTTCGAGGCGTCCTTGGAACCCGACTGAGTGGCCGACCCACCGGGGGCGCACGCCGCCAAGGCAAGCGAGGCGCACGCGCCGAGGGCAACGAGGCGAAGAGCGTGAGACGTGTTCAAGGGGTTCTCCTTCACTGCGTGATGTCGTAACGCTTGGACCGCTCGATCCGGTACACGATCGTGTAAAGGAGGGTCGCCATCGTGCACAAAATGATGATGATGACGAACATCCCGGCGGTGTCGACGTTGTTTCTCATTTGAGTGAGTACCTGCCCGAGGCCGGTTCCGCCCATGACCATCTCCCCCACGACCGCACCCGTGACCGACAGCGCGAAGCCGTTGCGCAGGCCACCCAAAATGGCGGGCGCGGCGAGGGGCAGCTCCATGTGCCAGGCCATCGACCACCCCGTGGCCCCATCGAGCGCGGCGGCTTCAAGTAACTCACGGTCAATATGACGCAGGCCAACCACCGTGGAGACGAGGATCGGGAAAAACACCATGAGGGCGCACAGAACGACGATGGCGGCAAAGCCATAGCCGACCCACAGGACCAGGATGGGCGCGATAGCGATGGCGGGCAACGCCTGCGTCGCGCCGAGGAAGGGTTCGACCGCAGCGGCCAGCAGCCGCGAGCGGTAAATCGCGTAGGCCGACGGCAATGCGACGGCTGATCCGAGAAGACACCCCGCAATGGCCTCAGCACCCGTAATCCGAACCCTCTCCCACGTCATCGGGAGGGCGAGCACGAGACGCCCCTTGGCGACGACGGACTGAGGGGTAGGCAGACGCCAGGCTTCGATGCCGGTCAGCGTCGTCGAGAGCCACCACCCTGCCAGCATGAGGGCGAGGAAGATGATCGGTGCTGCCACGGCGAGAGCGCCGTGAGGCTTGTTCCGAGATGCCACGACTAACTTTCCGACACCGGGGGCACGCGTAGCACAGCAGGCGCACGGATGCACCTCATGCACTCCTCCCATCCGGACTGTAACCGTCGGTGCCGGAATTTCACCGGCTCAACCGCCCTAATCTGTGAGGGCGGGTCGCGGACTATCACCGCCGGTTCGGACTTTCACCGACCCCGGAGTACTCGCCAGCCATTGTGCCACGTGCACCCGTCACGTGCGACACGTGCTCGCAGGACAAGAGCGGGACGAAGCCCAGGCCTCGTCCCGCTCATCCGTACAGGTGTGCGCTCAGTGCGTATGAGCGTTAGCGAGTTCGCGCAACGCCTCAACCTCGCGGTGGGCGTCCTCCGCACGGAAGACGGCCGAACCCGCGACAAAATTGTCGGCACCCGCCATCGCTGCGCGCTCGATGGTCGCGCGCGAAATACCGCCGTCCACCTGGATCGAGACCTCGAGTCCGGCAGCGTTAATCGCGGCGCGGGTGCGCTCAATCTTGGGGATCATCTGCTCGATAAAAGACTGTCCGCCAAATCCCGGCTCGACCGTCATGATGAGGATCATGTCGAACTCATTGAGGATATCGACGAAGGGAGCGATGTCCGTCGCCGGCTTGAGGGCCAGGCCGGCCCGCGCTCCCAGACGGTGCAGCTCCCGGGCCAAGCGTAGGGGCGCGGCCACGGCCTCGGCGTGGAACGTCACCGAATGGCAGCCGACCTCCGCATACTGCGGTGCCCAGCGGTCCGGATCCTCAATCATGAGGTGGGCGTCCACGGGCAGAATGCCCGACTTGACGACGGCCTCGGCGACCGGCAGACCCCAGGACAGGTTGGGCACGAAATGGTTATCCATGACGTCGACGTGGGCGACGTCGGCACCGGCGATCTTCGTGAGTTCGCCGCGCAAATCGGCGATATCGCAGTTCAGGATCGACGGGCTAATCGTGGCGCTCATAACGCATATGCTAACGCTTGCGTAGGCACGCCACAAACA
This sequence comes from Actinomyces sp. ICM47, assembly GCF_905369875.1. Lineage (NCBI taxonomy): Bacteria > Bacillati > Actinomycetota > Actinomycetes > Actinomycetales > Actinomycetaceae > Actinomyces > Actinomyces sp. ICM47. Next base: position 8,364 of record NZ_CAJPJE010000034.1, on the reverse strand, counting down.
TAAGATCGGTGCCAAACCGGTGGTCCCACAGCTGCAGAGTACATCCCTGCGTCCCCGAGATACGGCCTGCCGCGGGTGGTACTTCGAGGGGGTAGGGCGCGCACTCGTCAGCCAGGGCAACGGTGTCAAGGAGTTCAACCTCGCCACGCTCCAGGAGACGGATCACCTGGTCGCGGGTTTCGGCCGCGTGCGGGGAACACGTGATGTAGGTCAGGACGCCGCCGGGCCGCGTGAGGGCGACCGCGCGGTCCAACAGCTCGGCCTGGAGCACCGTCAGCTCCTCGACGTCACCGGGCGTGCGATTCCATCGGGATTCAGGGCGTCGGCGCATCGACCCCATACCCGAGCAGGGGGCGTCAACGACGACTCGGTCGAAGGACGTTAGCGGCCAGGCACTCTGGCCACCGCCGAAGGTCCGCCCATCGCCGCTGACGACCTCGATCGACTCATACAGGCGCGTCGTGCGTTCAATGAGGCGTGCGCGGTGCTGGTGAACCTCGTTGGCGGTCACGCGTGCTCCACGCTCAGCAGCCAGTCCAGCGAGCATTGCGGCCTTGCCGCCCGGGCCGGCGCACAGGTCGAGCCAGCGGGCGTCCTCTCCCCCGTTAACGGGGGCCTGCGCCGCAATCATCGCGGCAAGCTGGGACCCCTCATCCTGGGCACCCGAACGCCCATCGCGGATCGAAGGAAGTCGGGCGGGGTCACCCGACTCGAGCAGGACAGCGCGCGGGGAGACCGCGCCGAGTGCGACGCGAGTATCCAGGATGTCCTCAGCCTCGTCTGCCAGTTCGTCGACGTTCATGAGTCCCGGGCGGGCCACCAGGGTGACCGTGGGAACCTCGTTGTCGGCGGCGAGAAGATCCTCGAGTTCGTCGGTCGAGTAGCCGTGCGCCTCCAAAGCCTCGCGGAAGGCACGGACCATCCACGTGGGGTGCGAGTAACGCACGCCTAGGGCTTCGTCTTCATCTTCGATAGCGGCCAATGCGGCCTCGCGCTCGGCATCCTCCTCGCGGGTAATCGAGCGCAGGACGGCGTTGACGAAGCGAACCGGACCATCGGTCAGGTGCTCGCGCGCGACGTCGACCGTCGCAGACACGGCCGCATGGTCGGGCACGCGCATATCGAGGAGCTGGTGTGCGCCCATGCGAGCCAGGACCAGAACACGCGGATCCAGGTCAGCCAGCGGACGATCCACGTGGCGGGCGATCACCCAGTCGAGGCGACCGATGGCGCGCAGCGTGCCGTGCACGAGCTCGGAGGTAAAGGCGGCATCCCGATCACTGAAGTGACCCTCTCGGCGTGCCTGACGCAGCGCCTTGGGCAAGACGATGTTCGCGAAGGCACCCTGGGTGGCCACCTCGTGAAGCACCTCGTAGGCGATGCGACGGGGTTCGTCGGCCCGCCGCAGCTTACGGTACCCGTCGGAATAGCGACGCTCACTCATCGTGCATCCTCCAGCTCGCCGCCAAGGCGCATCCCGGCATCGGGCCGTGCTCCCCTGGCCCACGCGGCGGCATCCATCCACGATTTACCGGTGGGGGCAACCTGCCCGAGGACCAACGCGCCGCGTGCGCAGCCGACGGTAACCTGCTTCTTGGTGACCTCCAGCTGGCCCGGCTCCAGATCGTCGCGCTCCACGGGGGTGGCCGCGCCGAGCTTCATGCGCGCGCCGCCGGGCAGCACCGTGTAGGCCCCCGGGTTGGGGGTGACGGATCGGATGACGCGGTCCTCGTGCGCGGCATCATGGGTGAAAGACACGTAGCCGTCGGCATGCTCAAGGCGTCGTGCGTGCGTGATGCCCTCGGTGCTCTGAGGGATCGCCGTCGCGCTGCCGTCCTCGAGCGCATCGACCACGGCGAGCACCTGGCCAGCCCCGGCCTGTGCCATCGACGTCAGCAGCTCACCTGCGCTTTCACGGCCAATGGGAACCTCCACGCGAGAGTAAACGTCGCCCGTGTCCAGGCCCTCCTCGAGGGTGAAGACGCACGAGGCGGTCGTGGGGTCACCCTCGCGGATTGCCCACTGCACGGGCGCGGCCCCCCGCCAGCGGGGCAGGTCGGAAAAATGCAGGTTCACCCAGCCGTGGGTGGGCATCGCAAGAACGGCGGGAGGAACCAGGCCACCGTAGGCCACGACGACGCCGAGGTCAGCGCCGACTTCAGCGAGACGCTCACCGATCTCGGGGGTCTTCAGCGTCGTAGTCTCGAGCAGCTCCACACCGGCCTGCGCGGCGACCTCGGCGACCGGGGATGGGTACATGGCCTTGCCACGTCCACGGCGGGCCGGAGGGCGGGTGATGACCAGGGCGACCTCGTGGGGAGAAGAGAGCAGGGCACGTAGCGTCGGGACTGCGGCTTCGGGGGTTCCAGCGAAAATAATGCGCACGAGCGCCAGTTTACGGCACCGGGCGGTCTCGGACTTAGAAGAGCTCCGGTGGGTTCACGCTCATTTTGACCGGCGTCACCTTGCGTGCGGCGCGCGAGCGGCGGATGTCGGTGAGCGTAGCGAGCATCGTGGCCGCATCAGCCAGGGGCGTGCGCACGAGCGTACGTACCTGGCGTTCCTCCCCCTCGCGCGTGACCGGAAGTGCGACGGTGCCCACTAGCTCAGCCCCTCCCTCACGGACGACCTGGTCGGCGACTTGACGCACCTGCGCAGGGGGTCCGTCGAGGGCGACCATCGTGCAGGCAGGGAAGAAACCGAGGGCCTCGCGTTCATCGAGGAGGCGCTGGGCGTAGTCGGTCGGAGACCAGCGTACGAGCATCTGTCCCAGGGACTCGGGAATTCTTCCCACGACGAGGCCGGGGTGACCCGGGCGCACGAGCGACAGCGCGTCGAGCCACCGGCGGGCTGCCTCCTCGGGTGCCCACAGCTCCGCTCGACCGGCGAGCGCGGCTGCGTCGAGGATGATCGCACAGGTGTACCCTCCCTCGACAGGCGGCTCGGCACCCGCAGTCGCGACGACGACGGTGGGGCGCGCGGGCAGCATGCGCGTAATGCGGTGAGCCGCGGACGACTCGAGGACGGAGGCGTCCGGAAGGTTTCGCGCGATCTCCTCGGCGGTGCGAGAAGAACCCACGCGCGCACCGCGCAGCTCGCGCCCCGAACACTGGGGGCATCTCCACGAGGTGGGTTCACGGTCACACCACCCGCAGGTCAGGCGCCCACCCGCATCCATGGACAGTGGACCGGAGCAATGCGGACAGCGGACCAGGTGATCGCAGCGCCGACACACGACAGTAGGCCAGTATCCGGCAGCTGCGACCTGGATGAGGATAGGACCGGTGTGCAGGCCCTGGCGGAGCATGCGCAGGGCGGCCTGCGGGATACGCATGTGCCCGCCCGCACCCTCACTGTGTGCCTCCGCCTCCCCGTGCAGGTGTACGCGCGGTGTGGCCGCGCGCAGGGTATCGGGCGTGGGCTCGAGGCTCACCGCCCACCCGGAGCGCACGAGAGCCTGAGCTTTCACCGAGCGCGCGTTCGACGCAACGAGCAGGCCCGCTCCTTCAACCGCGCAGCGCTGGACCGCGACATCGAGCGCATCGCACCGGGGGAAGCGTCGCTCGCGCAGGCGGTCATCCCCGTCGTCGAGAATAACAATCAAGCCGAGGGGGGTGGCGGGCACCCACACGGCCGAGCGCGTCCCCACGACGAGGGGGATACGCCCCAGCGACGCGGCGATGTGCACGCGGTAGCGCTCCTCCGGGGAGACCTCGCCACCGCTGAGTGCTGCACGGATACCAAGATCCTCCTCAAGTTCTCGTGCAACACGAGCGGCATGCTCACCGGTGGGCGTCATGACGATGACGGCGCGTCCCGAGGCCACGGTCGCGGCCACGGCGTCCGACAGGCACGCGCGCAGATAAGGGCGTAGCGCCGTAACGATGGCGCGCGGAGATTCCCCGACACGCAGACGGGACAGGAACGCCGCCCCAGCGGGGTAGGCACGCCACCCCTCCCCCAACGACTTGTCGATGATCGTGGGCCACGCGGGGGGCTTCGACGCCAATTCCTCTCTTTCCGCGCGCGCGTGCCGGGGAGGCAACGCGAGTGAGAAAACCTGGGAGGTGGTGGCCAAGAAACGCGACGCAATACGGCGCGATGCCTCGTAGAGTGCGGGGGTCAACACGGGCGTGGCAGACACAACCGACTCGACACGCCCAACGTGATCATCCACCTCGCGGCGAGTGCGCTCGACGATCCAGCCGTCGACACGGCTGCCCGAGAATCGCACGCGCACCAGTGAACCCACCTGAGCTTGGTCCACGAGGGCGTCCGGTACGACGTAGTCGAGCGGGCGATCCACGTGAGCCAGATCGACGTCGACGATCACGCGGGCAATCTCGGCACTGCGCGCGGCAGGCGCGTCGAACCCGTCGAGCATTCCTTGCATGGACATCATGAGCCTAGTCAAACACAGCCCGTGCCCATGTGCGTCCCGCGCTCAGCCCAGGAGCCTCAACCCGTACTTGCCGACGACCATCGCGAGGACGCCAAACACAATGAGGCCCCACAGCGCCCAGTCCAACCCCTGACCGACGATCCGGCGCAGCGAGGCCGGAGCCGGGATCACGCCGTCGCGGATGTTGATCCGCGTGATGCCGCCAAAGACCAGCGTGGTCGTCAGCGTGATAAGCAGGCACCAGGGGCACAACACCTGAATGATGAAGTAGGACTGGCCAAAGAGCCAGAACGCGAAAAATAGCGCGATCGTGTAGAGCAGGTTCGTGCACGCCATGTACCAGCGGGGAAACTTCACCCCTGCGAAAATGGCGACGGAGATCGCCAGCACCACGGCCTCGAAAAAGATGCCAAGGAACGCATTAGGGAAGCCGAGGATGCGCGCCTGCCACGTCTGGGCGACCGCCGAGCACGAGAGCACGGAGGAGACGTCACAGCCGAAGCGCGCCGACGAGTCGGCGGCCAGCTGCCACGCCTCAATCGACAGAACGAAGGAGGTGACAAGGCCGATGAAGCCCGAGATGATCATCTCCAGGCTCGTACGCCTACGCCACGACCGCTGCGCCTCCTCAGTATCCCAGGAGGGTACGTAGTCGTCGATCTGCTCCGCGGCGGTGCTCATGCGAGGGCGGTCTGAAGCTCGGCGACGCGGTTGGTAGCCTCCCACGGGAACTGCTCGCGGCCGAAGTGGCCGTAGGCTGCCGTCTCGCGGTAGATCGGGCGCAGCAGGTCCAGGTCCTCGATCATGCCGAGCGGTCGTAGGTCGAAGACCTCGCGGATCGCGTCGGCGATGCGCTCCTCGGGAAGAGTGGCGGTGCCGAAGGTATCGACGTACAGGCCGATCGGGCGTGCTCGTCCAATCGCGTAAGCCAGCTGAATCTCGCAGCGCTGGGCGACACCCGCAGCCACGACGTTCTTGGCCACCCAGCGGGCAGCGTACGTCGCGGAGCGATCAACCTTCGAGGGATCCTTTCCGGAGAACGCGCCACCACCGTGGCGGGCCATGCCGCCGTAGGTGTCGACGATGATCTTGCGACCCGTCAGGCCCGCATCTGCGGCAGGCCCACCCAGCACGAAGCGACCGGAGGGGTTAATGAGAGCCTTCATCTCACCTGTAGCCAAAGCCAGCCCGGACTCCTCAATGACGGGGTCGATGACGTGGGCACGCACGGCGTCCGCGATGGCGGATTGCGTCAGGTTCTCGTCGTGCTGGGTCGATACGACGATGGTGTCGATACCGACCGGACGGCCGCCCTCGTAGGCGAGAGTCACCTGAGTCTTACCGTCGGGGCGCAGCCCCTCGACGATGCCCTGCTTACGCACGTCGGTCAGGCGCTTGGCCAGGCGGTGCGCCAACCAGATGGGAGCCGGCATGAGGTCAGGAGTGTCGGAGGAAGCGTAGCCAAACATGATGCCCTGGTCGCCCGCGCCGAGGCGGTCGCGAGGATCGCCGCCCTGTGTGCCACGCACCTCAAGCGCCTCGTCAACGCCGCCCGCAATATCGGGACTCTGCCCGTCAAGGGAGATAGACACGCCGCAGGACGCGCCGTCGAAGCCGACTCGTGAGGAGTCGTATCCGATCGAAAGGATCTCGCGGCGCACGATCTCGGGGATCTCGACGTACGCCTCGGTGGTCACCTCGCCGGCGACATGGATGAGACCGGTTGCAGCCATCGTCTCGACAGCAACGCGCGAGCGGGGATCCACATCAAGCAGAGCATCGAGGATCGCATCGGAGATACGGTCACAGACCTTGTCGGGGTGACCTTCGGTGACGGACTCGGAAGAGAAAAGCTGTTGACTCACCGCTCAAGGCTATCAAGGAAAGCGGCAATCTGATCGGCAAGACCTGCCGCAACCTCATCCTTTGAGCCGGTGTAACGCCCCACGACGCGCCCGCTCGCATCCAGCAATCGAATGTCGTTGGGGACGTCGCCGAAGCCGATGGTTGCACCCACACGATTCAGGCAGATGAAGTCGACCCCCTTGCGCGCGGCCTTGTCAGCGCCGTAGGCCAGGATCTCCTCATCCGTGCCTGTCTCCGCCGCGAAGCCGATAACGAGGGGCGGACGAATGTTACTGTGTCCGACCTCGAAGAGGATGTCGGGGTTGCGCACGAGGTGCAGAACCGGCGCATCGCTCCTCGCCGGGTCCTTCTTCATTTTCGAGGCCTGGGCGGACTGTGGGCGGAAATCTGCGACAGCGGCGGTCATGACCAGGGCATCGGCACCAACCACCTGAGTCATTGTAGCTTCGCGCATGTCGAGCGCGCTGCCCACCCGCGTGACCTCGACCGAGGGCGGGAGAAGTGCCATGACGGAATCGTCGATGTTAGCGGCGATGAGGCGGACAGTGGCTCCCGAGCGCGCGGCGGCTGCAGCGATGGCCAGGCCCTGACGGCCCGACGACTTGTTGCCGAGGAAACGTACCGGATCGATGGGTTCGCGGGTGCCACCTGCGGTCACCACGACGGTCCGCCCATCTAGGATGGGAGTGGAGTCAGCCTTTTCTGCTCGTGCGAGCACCTCCAGGGCTCGGCGTGCGATCTCCTCGGGTTCGGGGAGACGACCGATACCGCTGTCCCCGGACCCGAGGGCACCGGAGGCGGGATCGATGACGTGGACACCGCGACCGCGCAGCGTCGCCACGTTCGCTTGGGTGGCGGGGGCAAGCCACATGTTCGAATGCATCGCGGGTGCTACGACGACCGGCGCGTCCGAGGCGAGTACCGTCAGCGACACCATATCGTCGGCAAAGCCTCCGGCCAACCGGGCGAGGGTGTTCGCTGTCGCTGGAACGATGATGATCAGGTCGGCCACACGGGCAAGCTCCACGTGCTCGGCACGCCCTTCCCCCGTAATTTCGACAGCGACGGGGCGAGACGTGATCCCCTCCCAAGTTGAACGACCCACGAACTCCAAGGAGGCGCGCGTCGCTGCCACATACACGTCGTGGCCCGCGCGTTGACACTCGCGGACCACGATCGGTGCTTTGAAGGCTGCGACGCCGCCGGTCACCCCGACGACGATCGTTGCCATGTCAGGCCTCGGGGTTTGCTTCGAGAGAGAGCAGGCCCTTGTTGATCTCGCGCAGAGACACGGCCAGCGGCTTCTCGTCGGGCTGGACGTCGACGACGGGACCCACGAACTGAATCATGTTCTGCTGAAGCTGTAGGTTGTAGGAGTTAATCTGGCGAGCACGCTTCGCGGCAAAAATAACCAGTGCGTACTTGGAATCGACGTGCTCCAGCAGATCATCAATGGGCGGTGACGTGATACCCACGGGCTGGGCAACAATTCCGGACATACGTGTTTTCCTCTCAGTGGCAGATTCAGGTAGATATTACTCCAGGCCAATGAGCCCGGCCAGCTCATTCACCGCACGGTCGACATCGTCGTTGATCACAACGTGATCGAACTCGGAGGCGGCCTCCATCTCAACGCGGGCGGTGGCGAGTCGACGTTCGCGCTCTTTAGGCCCCTCGGTACCGCGACCGGCGAGGCGGCGCTCCAGCTCCTCCCAGGAGGGCGGGGCCAGGAAAATAAACTGGGCGTCGGGGCGATTAGCTCGAACTTGGCGTGCACCCGCGAGGTCTATCTCGAGCAACACCGGTTCTCCGGCTGCCAGAGCCGTATCAACGGGACCGCGAGGGGTACCGTACTTGTTTTTCCCATGAACAAGCGCCCACTCCAACATCTCTCCCCTTTCGATCATGGAATCGAATTCGCTAGGGGAAACGAAGTAGTAGTGGACGCCGTTCAGTTCACCAGGCCGAGGATTGCGAGTCGTCGCCGAAACCGACACCCTCAGGTGCGGATAGCGCTTCAAGAGAGTGGCGACAACGGTTCCCTTTCCAACGGCGGTCGGGCCAGCACGCACTGTCAATTGAGCCTGTGTCATGGC